>JAJQAW010000382.1:7784-8398 GCA_021203585.1 Rikenellaceae bacterium | reverse complement strand
ACATCCAACCCTGTTTGGCGCTACCGTATATCGTTTTGAAGTCGAGTTGCTCCTCGGTAGCGTCCAGGGTAAACATCAAATCGAACACCTCTTCGTGCACCTCTTCCGGCCGGCAGTTCGGTTTGTCCACTTTGTTGATTACCACGATCGGTTTTTTACCGAGCGACAGGGCTTTTTGCAGCACGAACCGGGTTTGCGGCATAGTGCCCTCAAAGGCGTCCACCAGCAGCAGAACCCCGTCGGCCATGTTCAGTACCCGTTCCACTTCGCCTCCGAAGTCGGAGTGTCCAGGAGTGTCGATGATATTGATTTTATAATCTTTATAAATTACGGAAACGTTCTTGGAAAGGATGGTAATGCCGCGTTCACGTTCGAGGTCGTTGTTGTCCATGATCAGTTCGCCGGCCTTTTCGGAATTCCGGAAAAGATTGCCCTGCAGGATCATTTTGTCTACTAAGGTCGTTTTTCCATGGTCTACGTGAGCAATGATGGCAATGTTTCTGATTTTTTGCATCGATTTAGTTTCTACTTTAAGGTCGCAAAGGTAGTGCAAAATCGTCAATGTTGTTACCTTTGCTTTGAAAAGAAGACAATGATGAAGGAAACCATAGTAG
>JAJQAW010000382.1:4075-7774 GCA_021203585.1 Rikenellaceae bacterium | reverse complement strand
AGTCAGACGGGAAGAGGGCGGAATCTCACAGGTGGTTATCGGACAGGTGATCGACCAGCTGGAAAACTACCTGCCGAAGGGAAAAAAGATCGTGGTCATTACCGATGCGAATGTATATAAGTGCTACAGTATTTTGATCGACCGCTTCGAAAAAATCATCATCGAACCGGGCGAACAACATAAAACGCTGGACACCATGGGATATATCTATTCCCAGCTGATCGCTCTGGGGGCCGATAGGGAGACATTTATCCTGGGTTTCGGGGGCGGCATCGTGACGGATATTACGGGTTTTGCCGCTTCGACTTATATGCGCGGGGTTCGTTTCGGATTTGTGGCTACCACCCTGTTGGCGCAGGTGGATGCCAGCGTGGGCGGAAAAAACGGCGTGAACTGCGACGGCTATAAAAACATGGTCGGTACGTTCAATCAGCCGGAATTCGTGCTGTGCGATCTTTCGGTACTGAAAACCTTGCCCGAAAGAGAGTTTCGGGCAGGATTATCGGAAATTTTCAAGTCCGGACTAATCCGGGACGCCGGTTTGTTCGAACTGTTCGAACAACATACGTTCGACGATTTCTACCAGGACGAAAACTTGCTTCGCCAAGCGATTACCCGTGCCGTAAAAGTGAAAAAAGCCATTGTCGATGCCGACGAAAAGGAGCACGGCCAGCGGAAACTGCTCAACCTGGGCCACACACTTGCCCACGCCATCGAAAAATCCACCCGCCGATTCGAACACGGCGAAGCGGTAGCGATCGGACTGGTGATGATCGCCGGTCTGTCGGTCAAAATGGGGCTGCTTCCGGCCGGGGTTCGGGACCGGATCGTCCGGGTGGTCGAGAATATGGGACTACCCGCGGATTCCGGCATCCCTATGGAAACGCTCTTCGAAGCCCTCAAATCGGACAAGAAAAAAGACGCGGATTCGGTCAGCCTCATCCTGCTCCGGGAGGTTGCGGATTGTGAAATCCGGAAGATGAATTTTGAAGAGCTGAAACAATGACTCTTGGTCTGATCTTCCATGGTCAGACTGTGTATCCGACTGCCGGACAGTAATATCCGGTATACCGCATAACCGTTAGTTCCATTATCGGTACAGATCCTTCAAATCTATTTGAATAATAAGAGATTATGGCTGCTGTGTTTAAATCCGCTGAGCGGAATTTCCGGGAAAATCCAGACCGTATCGACCATTTCCGGTTGGTTTCCGATTATTCCATCATCGACCGGAACCTCAAAACCGAAAACCTCCATTTCGATCTTCGGAGGTTAGACCCGGACCAGTACTCTTCGCTCTATCATTCGCACCGGTATGCAGAAGAATTGTTTCTGATCCTTTCCGGGTCGGCCCTTCTGAGGACACCGGAAGGAATCCAAATGGTGGAAACGGGTGATCTGATCTTCTTCGAGCGGGGAGATACGGGGCCCATCAGCTGTATAACCACACCCAGCAGCCGTGTGTTTACTTGGATATCAGAACGTTCATCGGTCATGATGTGTGTGATTATCCCGATTCGAACCGCGTATTGCTCGTACCGTCCATGGAACGGTTTCGTAAGGAGGCCGCAACGAATTTGTTCGACGGGGAAGAGAACGTGACGCAAAAGTGGAAGGAACTGCAAAACGATTCGGAATAAATTTCCCGGACAGGATAAAAGCGGTTGTACGGAATCCTTTTTCCGGAAGCCGGATTCCAGTGAGTTCCTACGTTCCTCGGGGGAATAGGTTCAAATCCGGGATGATCATTTCCGAACAGTAAAACACCCCAAAAGTTCGATATCGCTTTTGGGGTGTTGGCTCCTGGTCCGTTATATTTTAGAATACCATTTATCCTTTTTTCCCGCGGGTCATCTTGGGAGCCGCTGCTTTGGAAGCGGTGGCGGCTTTCGGCGCAGCGGTTGTAACGGGTTTGGCTACGGGTTTTTTCTCAGCGGTCGGTTTCTTTTCCGCTTTTTTCTCCGCCAAGGTATCTTCCGAGGCTTCCTCCTCCTCTTCTTTGGGCTCTTCCAGATCGATCAGCCCTTTGGCCAGCAGGATGTTGTACCAGGACACCACTTTTTTCATGTCCGAGTTATGCACCCGTTCCTGATCGTAGTCCGAAACCATTCGGCCGAAAAATTCGGTGATTTCAGCGGCCGATGCCTTGTGCGAAATCGCTTCTTTGCCGTCCAGAGCGCGGAACATGTCCTGCAGGATTTTTTCGAGCGGTTTGTCTTCCGTATCGGTGTAGATGGCGATCTCGGCCATCGAACTTACCCGTGCCGTAGGGGAAATGTTCTGCCGTTTTCCGTCGGTAAGCGATTCCACAATCACTCCGCGGGAACTTTGCGCAATGAATTTATAGAGACCCGGTTGTCCGGAAATTGCCAGAATATCTTTCAAGTCCATCTGTAAGGTATTTTTAATGATAATAATAGGTTATTCCGCACGCAAAAGTATAAAAAACTTCCTTCTTGCAAAACTTACAATCCGCGGTCAAATCGGCGCAAAAGGAAATCTTTTTTTAAACGCCGCAAATGCTCGCTGCCAAAGTGATACGAAATTGAGCTGGCACACGAAAAATCGTCAGATAATGCGGTCGATGAAACTGCGCGAAAACAACGGCCAATCGGGAAAAATTCCGTATTATTGTGGCTTGTAATTTTCTTTAACCAAATATTAAACAGAAGAAAAAACCGATGAAAGTCCTGAAATTTGGAGGAACATCCGTAGGTTCCCCGGAAACGATCCTGAACGTCAAAAACATTGTCGAGTCGCAGAGTGAACCTGTTATCGTGGTGGTATCCGCCCTGGACGGCGTCACGGACCAGTTACTGCGAACGGCGCGAACGGCAGCCTCGGAAGATTCTTCTTATATGGAACAATACAGCGTCATTGTCGACCGCCACCGTTGTATGGTGGACGCTGTGGTCATGCCGGATAAAAAAGAAGCCGTGGCCGTGAAAGTCAACGAACTGTTGGACGAACTGGGCAATATCCTGAAAGGGATTTACCTGATCAAGGACCTGTCGCCCAAAACGACCGACGCCATTGTGAGCTACGGCGAAGGCATGTCGTCCATCCTGATGACCGGTGTGATCGAAGGCGCCGAGTGGTTCGATGCCCGCAAATTCATCAAAACGACCAGCTACTTCACCAAGCATATCGTGGATATGGAGCTGACCCGGAGCCTGATCAGAGAAACATTTAAATCCCTGCCGAAGGTGGCGCTGGTTCCCGGCTTCATCTCCTCGGATAAAAATACGGGCGAGGTGACGAACCTCGGACGGGGCGGTTCCGATTATACGGCGGCCATCCTGGCGGCCCGCCTGCACGCTACTCAACTGGAAATATGGACCGACGTGGACGGCTTTATGACCGCCGACCCACGGGTGATCAATAACGCATACACGATTGAAAGCCTGACCTTTGTCGAGGCTATGGAGCTGTCTAATTTCGGGGCCAAGGTGATCTACCCGCCGACGATTTTCCCGGTGTTCCACGCCAATATCCCGATCCTGATTAAAAATACGATGAATCCGGACGGGCCGGGTACCTATATCACCCGTGAGGTGGAAAGCGATCAGCGTAAGGCGATTAAGGGAATTTCATCGATCAACGACACCTGTCTGATCACGGTGATGGGGCTCGGTATGGTCGGGGTGACCGGGGTGAACTACCGCATTTTCTAGGTGCTGGCCAAGGCCGGGATCAGCG
>JAJQAW010000382.1:0-4065 GCA_021203585.1 Rikenellaceae bacterium | reverse complement strand
GGATCAGCGTGTTCTTCGTTTCGCAGGCTTCGTCGGAGAATACCACGTCGATCGGGGTGAAAAACGACGACGCGGATATGGCCATCCAGGTGCTCGAAGAGGAATTCGCTTCGGAAATCAAGCTGGGCGAAATCAACCGGATGAAAAAAGAGTGTAACCTGGCGACGGTGGCTATTGTAGGAGAAAATATGAAACGGACACCGGGTATGGCCGGAAAATTGTTCGGTACGCTGGGCCGCAACGGGATCAATGTGATCGCCTGCGCGCAAGGCGCTTCGGAGACGAATATCTCGTTTGTCATTACGCTCGAAAGCCTGCGCAAAGCGTTGAATGTGATCCACGATTCGTTCTTCCTGTCCGATTACCAGGTGCTGAACGTGTTCGTGGCCGGCGTAGGTCTGGTGGGCAGCAACCTGTTGGAGCAGATACATAAACAAAAAGAGAAGCTGCAAAACACAAATTCTCTGAAAATCAATATTGTAGGAATCACAAACTCGAAAAAATACATTACCTGCCGGGAACGGATCGACATGAATAACTACAAGGAGCTGCTGGCGGCATCGGAAAACGTTTCGACCCCGGAATCTTTCCGTGACGAGATCATCGGCATGAATATCTTCAATTCCGTATTTGTCGATTGTACGGCCAGTCCGCAGGTGGCGTCGATTTACAAAGACCTGCTTCAGCACAACGTGTCTGTGGTGACGGCCAATAAAGTAGCGGCCTCTTCGGAATACGCCCTGTACAGCGACCTGAAAAATACCTCCCGCAAACGGGGAGTCAAATTCCTGTTCGAAACCAATGTGGGGGCTGGGCTTCCGATTATCAATACGATCGGCGATCTGATCAACAGTGGCGACCATATCCTGAAGATCGAGGCGGTGGTGTCCGGTACGCTCAACTATATCTTTAACGTGATGAGCCAGGAGGTGCCGCTGAGCCGGGCGATCCGGATGGCGATGGACGCCGGGTATGCCGAACCGGACCCGCGGATCGACCTGAGCGGCATGGATGTACTGCGTAAACTGGTTATTCTTTCCCGTGAGGCAGGGTATAAACTGGAACAGGAGGATGTGAAGAAGAACCTGTTCGTACCGCAGGAGTATTTCGACGGTTCGATCGAGGATTTCTGGACGAATGTCACCCGCCTGGACGCTCCCTTCGAAGCCCGCCGGAAGCAACTCGAAGCAGAGGGCAAACGCCTGCGTTTTGTGGCCCGTTTAGAGGAAGGTCAGGCCGAGATCGGTTTACAGGAAGTCGATGCCAATTCGCCGTTCTACCACCTGGAAGGCAGTAACAACGTGATTCTGCTGACCACCGAGCGGTACAACAAGTATCCGTTGCAGATCAAGGGGTACGGCGCGGGAGCAAGCGTGACCGCGGCAGGCGTATTCGCCGATATGATCAGCATCGCCAATATCCGTTAAGCGGGGAAAGGAAGGAAGAGAAAATGAAACACATCATCATTTTAGGGGATGGGATGGCCGATGAGCCGATCCCCATGTTAGTCGGTAAAACCCCGCTGGAAGCGGCCCGCACGCCGTATATGGATAAACTGGCGGCCATGGGTCGGAACGGATTACTCGATACGGTTCCGCCGGGATTCAAACCGGGAAGCGAAATTGCCAATCTGTCGGTGCTGGGCTATGACCTGAACCAGGTGTTCGAAGGACGCGGATCGTTGGAAGCGGCCAGTATGGGCGTGAGCATCGCACCGGGAGAAATGGCCATGCGCTGCAACCTGATCACCATCGAAGACGATAAAATCAAAAACCATTCGGCCGGACATATCTCGACGGAAGAGGCGGCCGAGCTGATGGCGTTTTTGCAGGAAAAACTCGGAGACGATACCGTAAGTTTCCATCCGGGAATCTCTTACCGTCATTTAATTAAAGTAAAGGATGGCAATAAATCGCTACTGTGCACGCCTCCGCACGACGTACCGGGCAGTCCGTTCCGGGAAGGTCTGGTGCGGGCCGAAACTCCCGAAGCACAGCCG
Source organism: Rikenellaceae bacterium (assembly GCA_021203585.1). Lineage (GTDB taxonomy): Bacteria > Bacteroidota > Bacteroidia > Bacteroidales > Rikenellaceae > JAJQAW01. The sequence goes on along the minus strand of JAJQAW010000382.1, from coordinate 2,066 downwards.
ACGGCCGATTTGCTGAACGGCCTGATCCTCAAATCACAGGCCCTGCTGGCTTCTCACCCGGTCAATCTGAAACGGATCAAAGCGGGGAAAAGTCCGGCCAACAGCATCTGGATGTGGTCGCCGGGCTATAAACCGGAAATGAAAACGTTTCAGCAGTTGTACGGCCTGACCGGTTCGGTTATTTCGGCGGTAGACCTGATCAAAGGGATCGGTGTGTATGCCGGGTTAAATCCCATTGAAGTAGAAGGCGCTACGGGGCTTTTCGATACCAATTATGAAGGGAAGGCACAGGCGGCCATCGACGCGCTGAAAACCGTCGATTTCCTCTACCTGCATGTCGAAGCGCCGGACGAAGCCGGGCATGAAGGCGATGTGGAGCTGAAAATCAGGACCATCGAAGACCTGGATTCCCGGATCATCGGCCCGATCTACGAAGCGGTAAAGACGTGGGACGAACCGGTGGCCATTGCCGTACTGCCGGATCATCCGACCCCGTGCAGTCTGAAAATCCACACCCGAAAACCGGTTCCGTTCCTGATTTATAAACCGGGAAATACGCCGGACTCCGTTGAAAAGTACAGTGAAGCGTGCGCCGCCGAAGGAAGCTACGGCAATCTGGCGGGCGACCAGTTCATCCGTGAATTTTTAAAAGACGAATAACACCATGAAATACTACAGCACCAACCGCTCGGTTCCGGAAGTATCCCTTTCGGAGGCGGTGATCAAAGGATTGGCGGCGGACAACGGCTTGTTTATGCCGGAGCGTATTCGGCCCATGAGTGATGAATTTTTCGCCCGGATGCCACAAATGAGTTTTCAGCAGATCGCTTTCGAAGTCGCTCAGGCTTTTTTCGGGGAGGATATACCGGAAGCCAAGCTGAAAGAGATCGTTTACGACGTGCTGAATTTCGAAACGCCTGTCGTTCCGGTCAGCGATCACATCTATTCGCTGGAGTTATTCCACGGCCCGACACTGGCGTTCAAAGATGTCGGGGCACGCTTTATGGCCCGGATGCTGGGCTATTTCATAGAACAAAAAGGCGACGGTAAACCCGTGACCGTGCTGGTGGCCACTTCCGGAGATACGGGAAGCGCGGTAGCCAACGGTTTTCTCGGCGTTCCGGGCATCGATGTGGTCGTGCTATACCCGAAAGGAAAAGTAAGCGACATTCAGGAATCGCAGTTTACCACGCTGGGAAAGAACATCACCGCGCTGGAAATCGACGGCACCTTCGACGACTGTCAAAGGCTTGTTAAAGCGGCTTTTCTGGACGGTGAACTGAATCAAAAGATGAACCTTTCGTCGGCCAACTCGATCAACGTAGCCCGTTTCCTGCCTCAGGCGTTTTATTACTTCAATGCCTACGCCCAACTCCAGCGAAAAGCGAAGGCGCAGGCGGTGGTATTCTGTGTGCCGAGCGGAAATTTCGGCAACATTACCGCCGGCCTGTTCGCCAAGCGGATGGGACTGCCCGTCAAACGGTTTATCGCAGCCAATAACCTGAACGATATATTTTTGCAGTACCTTCGAACCGGGGAGTACACCCCTCGTCCTTCGGTAGCTACGCTGGCCAACGCGATGGATGTCGGCGATCCGAGTAATTTCGTGCGCATTCTCGACCTGTACGGCCAATCGCACGAAGCCATCACCCAAGAGATTTCCGGGGCCCGTTTTACGGACGACGATATCCGCCGGATCGTAAAAGATACTTATCAGAAAACCGGTTATCTACTCGACCCGCACGGAGCATGCGGATACCAGGCCTTGGTGGAGAGCCTGATGCCCGGAGAAACCGGCGTTTTCCTGGAAACCGCCCACCCGGCTAAATTCAAGGAAACGGTTGATTCCATACTCGGTGAGTCCATAGAAATTCCCGCTAAATTACAGGAATTCATGAAAGGCGAGAAGCAAAGCATTGAAATGGGCGCGGATTTTGATTTGTTCAAGGCTTATTTGATGCAGCGGTAAAACCGTTCGGGCGTTTCCGTCCCTCACCGGGTCACCCGCCTGGAACTGCGACTTTTAGAAAGTCGCCCAAATCGGAACTTTTTGAAAAAAGTTCCAT
>JAJQAW010000080.1:3921-8441 GCA_021203585.1 Rikenellaceae bacterium | reverse complement strand
CGCCCTCCATGGTCATCCCTGTCCGGCCCAGGTTCAGCATGATGGTATAAACGGATTCGTAGGCATCCGATATGTCTGTCATGAAAGCAGGATTTATCGGATTACAGCGGTGGCTTCTGCGGGGGTCGTCAAAATTGATAACATAGAATTTCGGTTTCACTTTGGAGCTGCCAGAGTTATTCAGTAAATGGTTGTACGCTATTTCGGATAGGTCAGGGAACTTATAATCATAGCAAAAGAAGGCAAAGCCCTTTTCGATTTGCTGTTTGATATAATTATTCACAACCGCATAGGATTTACCGCTGCCCGGAGTACCTAACACGATGGAAGCCCGGAACGGGTTTACCACGTTTATCCATCCGTTGTTCCATTTCTTTTTGTAGAAAAACCGGGTCGGTAGGTTCACCGAATATTCGTTTTCCACCAGGCGGGTTTCCTGCATGCACGATTCGTTTTCGGTATTAAAACGTCGTCCATCAGGTTGTTTTTGAGCGGGCGGGAAATCCATGCGCCCGCAGCTATAGGCATAAATACCCGGATGCCATTGTCAGTATATATAGTGCATTTTGCAATAAGCAAATAACTGCAAATGAGTGCATTAAATGCTTATTCGGATGCCAAAAACGGCCTTTTGATTTTTGGCATCCGGATAAGACACTGAAAAGTTGCGTTTATATGCTTTTGGGTGTGATTTCCCAAAAATAAAAAACCCTGTAAATGAACTATTTACAGGGTTTTGCTTTGTATTTCCGGTTGCCTTTGCGGAGAGAGAGGGATTCGAACCCCCGGAGGCTCTCACCTCAACGGTTTTCAAGACCGCCGCAATCGACCACTCTGCCATCTCTCCGGGTACAAAAGTAGTACCTTTTTCAATTTTACCAAAAAAAAATGCCGGTTTTTTCTTTAGAAAGTAATAGGGAATGCTTAGCGGCTTATGGGCGTTAAATGTTCCGGAGAGAGTCCTTTTAACTGAACTTCTTCAGAATCAGTCAAGATGCCGTATAATTGTGTCCGGGGAACCCGGCTTTGGCCCGGTTCCAGGACTTCGACGGCCATGAAGCCGTTCATCGTGCTTTTGCTTTGGAGGTACCCCTGGAGGGTTACGTCGGTCAGGACCACTTTTTTGTCTACGGAAGAGGCATGCATAAAGTGAGGTTTGCCGTTTACATGAACCAGAAAACCGCAGTGCGTGATATCCATCAACCATCCGGTGGTCGTGCCTACGATTGATCCGCTTTGAGCGGTCATTGCGATCGCGTCCGCTTTTTCCTGAGGAATGTAAGCCATGGTACGGGTGTTGATGATATTTTCTTCGATATCCTTGAGGATCGGGACCAGGGCGGGATTGGCCTTCAATTGCCGGTAATTATTCGGTTTGGTACTCATCATGTTGACCTTGATCGGATAGGGCAGACCTCCCAGTGAATCGGTACGGTCTTTTACCAGTCCCATCTCCTGATTGTTGGCGATCCAATCGCTGAAATAGTGCAGCCGGGAGGTAAAATCGAATAATTTTCCGTCGCGGTACCGCAGGTTGCGAAGGATTTCACAATAATAGTCGAAATCGTAGTTTCCGGCTTTGATGCAGCGGGCTAACGCTACGGTGGTTTCAACGAAAGTCACGCAGTCAAGTTCTCGCAGATTGACAATCAATTCTTCCGGATCTTTGATTTCCAGGGTAAAATTGACATACGGAGTTCCGAGAAAATACTTTCCGGTTTCTACGACCAGTTCATGCATCGGTAGGTGTTGTAAATGCCGATTTTCCATACAGAAGGTATTGAAAATCCGGACATCTTCCGGTGTATAGTGGACTTTATAGGTTTCCTGTGCGGATGTCTTCCATCCTGCTAACAGAAAAAAAAGGAGCAATAAATATTTCATGGTTAAAAAGTTATCGTAAGGTTTAAACTTCTTCAGGCCCGGTTTCCGTTTCTTCCGATGGTTCGGAAAGGGGCAGTTTTTTACGGGCTTTCACTCCGAGACTCCGCAGTTTTTCCACTTGGCCGATTAGGTTTCCCCGGCCCGTTTTGAGTTGTCCCATAGCCTCCTCGAAGGTGCTGCGGGTGCGGTCCAGGTTTTCACCGATGCGGATCATATTTTCCACCAAACCGGCGAACTTGTCATAAAGCTGGGCACCTCGGTCAGCAATCGCCAGCGCGTTGCGGTTCTGGTATTCGCGGCTCCACAGATCGTGAATCAATCGGAGCGAGGTAATTAAATTGGTCGGACTGATGATCAGCACCCCTTTCCGATAGCCATAGTTCCACAGCTCTGAGTCGGTCTGCAAAGCCAGCATATAAGCCGGTTCGTTCGGGATAAACATCATCACGAAGTCGAGCGAATCGATGTAGGCCTGATAATTTCGTTGATGCAGTTGGTCCACATGCCGGCGCACGGAAGCCAGGTGTCGGGCGGCCAGCTTGTCACAGGCGCCCTTATCTTCCGTATGGGTATATTTCACATAAGCGGTCAAAGAAACTTTTGAGTCGATAATCACTTTCCGTCGATCCGGATAGTGAACGATAACATCCGGGATCATCCGCCGGCCCTCTTCGTCTTTGACAGAGAATTGGGCGTCGTCCCGAATGGTTTCCTGTAAAAAGTATTCCCTGTTTTTCTGTAGACCGGATTGTTCCAGGATATTTTCCAGGATCATTTCGCCCCAGTTGCCCTGTATTTTGTTATTTCCCTTTAGCGCATTGGTCAGGTTATTGGCTTCCTGACTGATTTGCTGATTCAAAAGCGCCAGTTCTTTGACCGTCTTTTCTAATGAAAAACGTTCTTTAGATTCTTTATCGTATGTTTCTTCGACTTTTTGCCGGAATTTGTCGAGGTTTTCCCCGAGCGGCCGGAGAATGGAATCGAGATTTTGCCTATTGGTTTCGGTGAACCGTTTGGATTTTTCTTCCAGTATTTTGTTGGCGATATGTTCAAACTCTAATTGGGATTCTTTCCGGAATCGAATAATTTCTTCGGTACGGGTTTCCAGTTTCTCTTGAAGGGCCGTATGGGCGGCGGAGAGTTCTCCGTTCATCCGGGTCAATTCCAAGATCCGTTCCTGCTTTCGATCCGCTTCTTGCTGCAATTCTTCGAGTTGGAATTTTTGACTGCGGGCCAAGGAGTTGAGTTCGGAATTGGTTTTTAACCATTCGGTATTTTCATCCTGCTTAGCACGTAATTCTCTTTCCAAGGCCTCTTTTTGCTGTTGGATCAGCCGGTGGATTCCGGATACCCGGTTGCGGTTTATGATCCAGGCAACGATTAACCCGGTCAATAGTCCGATGACTAAAAATAATAAGTAGTACATGCTCGTCCTTTACCGTTAATTCGGCACAAAGGTAGCGATTCTACCGGAATTTAGAGGACGAGGATCGGACCGGGGCAAAATCCCGGTGAAAGAAAGATGATGGCCAGGTGGCCATGAAAACTTAGAGAGTAATGGATCGAGTTTGGGGGGAAATCATTACCTTTGAGCTTTATAATTCTGTAAAGCTATGCCACGCATTGTATCCCCGTCGATTCTTTCTGCCGATTTTGGTCACTTGGCCGATGAGATTGCCTTGCTCGATCGAAGCGAGGCTCAATGGATTCATTTCGATGTGATGGACGGTGTGTTCGTGCCCAATATATCTTTTGGTTTTCCGCTCCTGCGGCAGGTTCGGGCACTGACCCGAAAAAAACTCGACGTACATTTAATGATTGTGGACCCGGATCGGTATATCGACCGTTTTGCCGAATGCGGAGCGGATGTATTAACTGTACAAGCCGAGGCTTGCGTTCACCTGCACCGCACGCTACAAGCCATACACCGGGCCGGGATGCGAGCCGGGGTAGCCTTAAATCCGCATACGCCGCTCTGCGCGATCGAAGAAGTGCTGGAAGATACGGACATGGTACTGCTGATGACAGTCAATCCGGGTTATGGAGGGCAGCAGTTTATCGAACACAGTTATTCCAAGATCGAACGCCTGCGGGCAATGATCGATAGCCGGAACTTACCGACACTAATCCAGATGGACGGGGGAGTCACCCTGGAGAACGCCGGCGCTTTATATGCATCGGGGGTCGATGTGTTGGTAGCCGGAAATACAGTTTTTTCGAGTGCTGATCCGGCCTGTACGATACGTCGGTTATTAACGGCTGAACGTCCCTAGTACGGGAGCCGCTCGCCGAGGAGAAAGTGTGGATCGCGGTCCGCTTTCGATTCAACCACGTTCGATCCGGTGGTGAGCAGTCTCTTTCCGTTCGCGCCAGTCGCGAAGATCCGTACGGATAGCCAGGGAAATGGCGACTATCCATCCCATCAGGAATGCAATACCGATGGCCAATAAAATGATCGTCATCATAGCTGTAGTTTTTAGGTTCACTATAAAAATAACAAATAAAATACCCGGGTGCAAATTTTTACGGACTGAAAACCCGTTTGGTTTTCAGGGTTTTCCGGGTTTTCAAAGTTTTCTGAGTTTTCAGTTGACGGATACGAAAAGGAGAATATGATTTCGATAAATAATCTGACA
>JAJQAW010000080.1:0-3911 GCA_021203585.1 Rikenellaceae bacterium | reverse complement strand
TTTTGGCGGGTGGGACCTCATCCACGATATAACGTTTATGATCAATCCCCGGGACCGGATCGGTTTGGTCGGGAAAAACGGAGCGGGAAAGAGCACTTTGTTGAAAGTCATAATCGGCGAACAACCGCCTTCCGGAGGGCAGGTTTCCCGCCCGGCGGAGTGTACGCTCGGTTACTTGCCGCAGCAAATGCAGGTATCGGACGGACGGACGGTGCTCGAAGAAACGGCTACGGCCTTCGATCGGGTCAATGCGCTGGAAAAAGAAATCGAACGGTTGACCGAACAGTTATCCATACGCTCCGATTACGAAAGCGACGGATATGCCGAACTGATTCACCAATTGAATGAAGCCAACGATCGTTTTCGGATTTTGGGCGGTGAGAACCGCGAGGCCGACATGGAAAAAACGCTGCTCGGTTTGGGATTCGAGCGCAAAGATTTTCACCGGCAGACCCGAGAATTCAGCGGAGGTTGGCGTATGCGTATCGAATTGGCCAAATTGCTCCTGCGCCGTCCCTCCGTATTTTTGCTGGACGAGCCGACCAACCATCTGGATATCGAATCGATCCAATGGCTCGAAGGGTACCTGCGGGATTATCCGGGAGCGGTGGTCCTCATCTCTCACGACCGGGCGTTTCTGGATGCCGTAATCAATCGCACGATCGAATTGTCGCTAGGGAAGATTACCGATTACAAAGTGGCCTATTCCAACTATGTGGAACTGCGTGCCGAGCGCCGCGAACAACAACGGGCCGCTTTTGAAAATCAACAGAAGCTGATCGAGAAAACCGAGTAGTATATCGAACGTTTTCGGTATAAGCCGAACAAAAACAATCAGGTGCAATACCCCATCAAGCAATTGGAAAAGATCGACCGCATCGAACTGGAGGAGGAAGACCTCTCGCGCATGAATATCAAATTCCCGCCTGCACCGCGTTCCGGGCAGATTGTGGTCGAGTCGAAAGCAGTCGGGAAAAGTTTCGGTCCGAAACGGGTCTTTTCCGGAGCCGATCTGGTGATCGAACGGGGAGAAAAGATTGCCCTGGTTGGCCGGAATGGCGAAGGAAAAACCACATTTGCCCGGATCGTCGTCGGAGATACGGAGGCCACGGAGGGCGAAATGCGGATCGGTTACAATGTAAATATCGGCTATTTGGCCCAAAACCAAGACGATCTGATGGACGGTGAGGCGACAGTTTTCGATACGCTCGACCGGGTTGCGGTCGGCGATATACGGACCCGTCTGCGGGATATTTTGGGCGCTTTTCTTTTCCGGGGGGAAGATATCGATAAAAAGGTACGGGTTCTTTCGGGCGGCGAACGTTCCCGGTTGGCGATGGCTCGGTTGATGCTCGAGCCCTATAATCTGTTGGTATTGGACGAACCGACCAACCACATGGATATGCGGAGCAAGGACATCCTTAAGAATGCCGTAAAAAAATACGACGGTACGGTGATCGTGGTATCGCACGACCGGGAATTTCTGGACGGTCTGGTCGATAAGGTCTATGAGTTTCGCGACGGTAGGGTCAAAGAGCACATCGGCGGTATTTACGAATTCCTGGAGAAAAAGAGAATGGCTTCCCTGCGGGAACTGGAACGGAAAAAAGAGACCGTGAAATCGGAGGGAACGAATCCTAAACCGGAGTCCGGACTCACGGCAAAAGAACTGTATCAGGAGAAACAGAAACGCGACCGACAGGTAAAAGCCACCCGCAGCGAGATCAAGAAAATCGAGGCCGAGATTGAAGGTCTGGAAGCCGGCATTGCGCAGTGGGACGATCGGATGGCAGATCCGGCTCTGCACGGTGTCGACCTATCCGATGCGGCTGTTTTTGAGTCTTATAACGAATTGAAGGCCCGATTGGGGAAAGCTATGAAGCGGTGGGAAGAACTGCATTTTGAACTGGACATTCTGGAAAATAATTAGTCGATGATACTGAAAGTTCTACTCATAGTAACGATTATTCTTCAGTTGGTTACGGCTGCCATGGCGATTCGGTTGATCCGCTATACCAAATACAATTCCGCTTGGATCATCCTGACGGCCGGATTGACGCTTATGGTCCTGCAGCGGTTACTGGAATTTGCTCCGTTGGTCAATTGGAATTTTGTTTTCTCCCGTGAACTGAACGCGTGGTTGGGAGTTTTTACCTCGTTGTGTTTTACGATCGGCATCATCATCGTGCGGAAGATTATCGGCTATATCGGTTTGACCGAGCGGAAGCGGCGGGTATACGAGCGCCGCATTCTGAATGCCGTCATCCGAACGGAGGAAAAAGAGCGACAGCGATTTTCCAAAGAACTGCACGATGGGTTGGGACCGTTGCTTTCCTCGGCCAAAATGTCGGTTTCGGCACTCGAGCGCATGTGTCCCGAGGTCCGGCAGCAAGAAGTAATCGCCAACACCTACTTGGTCATCGACGAAGCTGTGCGGTCGTTACGGGAACTCTCGAACAACATGAACCCGAATATGCTGATGAGTTTCGGATTGGGAAGAGCCGTCAATAATTTTATCAAAAAACTTTCGGCTTTCAGCCAAATCCGAATCCATTACAGTTCCAACTTGGAAGATAAACGGTTTGATTCGGATGTGGAACTGATCCTCTACCGGGTTATTTGCGAAATTGTAAATAATTCTATCAAACATGCCTCGGCCCGGCACATCAATCTTTCGCTGATGCTTTCCGGAACGGACGAAATAAATATTATCTTTGAGGACGACGGCATGGGATTCGTTCCGGAAGAGGTGATCGATAATCCGGATGGAGGAGGAATGGGCATGTCCAATATTATTTCGCGCATTACCTCGTTGAAGGGAGTCGTCGACATCGACAGCGCTCCCGATCGGGGAACACGTATATATATCACGGCAAAAACGACAACCGATGACTGAGCGGAGCTACAAAATCATACTGGCTGACGACCATACCCTGTTTCGTGCGGGACTGAAAAATTTATTGGCTCTCGAACCGGAATTCGAGGTGCTGGCCGAAGCATCCCAGGGTAAGGAGTTGCTGACGATGTTGGAAACCCTGAGTCCCGATGTCGTCCTGTTGGATATATCGATGCCGGAAATGAATGGAATCGAGGCGGCAGAGGCGATTATGCAGCGCTGGCCGGATACTAAGATTGTGACTCTGTCGATGTTTGGAGAGGAAGATTATTATTTCAAGATGGTTTCGCTGGGGGTCAAAGCGTTTCTACTCAAAAATTCAGATATCGGAGAGGTGCAGGAAGCGATTCGCACCGTAGTGGACGGGGGGACTTATTTCTCGCAGGAGTTGTTGTTCAATCTAGTGAGTAACCTGAAATCGACCACCGATAACCGGCCGGAGTCCGACGATGCGGAACTTTCGGAACGGGAGTTGGAGATTTTACTGGAAATCTGCAAAGGTCTTTCCAATCAGGAAATCGGAGACAAGCTGTTTATCTCCAAACGGACCGTAGACAAACACCGGGCTAATATTCTGGCTAAAACCAATTGCAAGAATACAGCAAACCTGGTAGTATACGCGATTAAAAATAAGTTGGTCGAAATCTGACGGGGCACCCAGAAAGGGCGCGGTGTCGAGAGAACTGTATCGGAAAAAGGATTGGATTCAATTGTCCTGAAAACGGTCCATAAATCCCCGGCAAAAAGAGGGTTAGGTTGTTTATGCATTGAATCCCATCTCAAAAAAATCATCGGCTTTCGGAAATTCGCTGAAAGTGCCGGGCAGAGACCGACCGACCGGTCGAACTTTATTTTCGGATCCACTCGCGCCTTTTTCATTAAATTTATTGCATAATTTTTGTGTCGACAAAAATTAGACGTATATTTGTCTTGCACGTGAGCGAAACATACCTAATATTTTCCGCTCATCCGGCGGCAATCAATCAATGAGATAAAATCCTTACATTATTATATG
>JAJQAW010000341.1 GCA_021203585.1 Rikenellaceae bacterium | reverse complement strand
ATCCGTCATTACACTCAACTGTTCGTGTCGGTGGGCGGGCTTTGTGGATTATAGTCATGTCCCTACGAGGCGGCCGATATTCCGTCTTATTGATGAACGTACCGACCCCGGTCGGCGGGAGGAATGGATGTACGGTTCGTGCATCCATTTCTTTTATTCCACTTTGACCCATCCTTTTTTTACGTTTTCGGCCACGGCCTTTTCCCGCAGTGAGATCAATTGTTCGTAATGGTCGGTGATCTCCACATCGCGCTGCAGCCTTTGCAGGCGGTCACTGCTGAAATTGGTGGTATGCAGGACATAAGCGGGCCATTCGCCCGTTTTTTCTTTATTCGTTTTCCAACCGGTAAATTTAAGGACCATGATCTTTTCACCGAGCTTCTTGCGGTACACTTCCCGGAACAGCATTTCGCTGGGCTGCATTTTCGGCACGGGCAATCGGACGACGTCTTCCGGTTCGAACGAGGAAAAATCCTCGACCTGAAGCAGCCGTACATCTTCGGCATCCGCTCTTTTATCGTCCCGGAAGCGTTCGATTACGGGAGCGACGAAACTGATGCCGTTCACCGTATCGGCTACCCGGTAAACGCCTTCCGATATTTCGAGCAGGGTATTTTGGATCAGCCCGTTGGGCGATTCCCACCGCACGTCGTTGACCGAAAATTCGATTACCCGATCCGGCTCCACCATCTGAAAGGCCACATGGTTGGAGTCCGTATCGACAAACTCGGAGGACATCACCCGCGGCGAGAAATACTCGAACAATTCCTGTTTTTGCTGTACGGTCATTCCGCCGCCCACCCGGGTGACGATCTGGTATTTTCCCGCTTCGGGCATCAGCGCCAGCAGCAGGGTGCGTACCTGTCCCCGCGCGTTGCCGGTGCCTTCGGTAAAACCTACTACCACCGCATCGACATTGTGGCGCGGTTTGATCTTCCACACAAACGGCATCTCACTGCGCACCACCAATCCTTCCGAACCCTCTTGTTCCACCCACCGGCTAAAAATTTCTTTCACCTCGCCGTTACTGCGGGCCGTCAGCCAGTCCACTTCGTGGCACAGCTCGCCGCCCCGAAGAATTTCACCCAGCTCTTCGAGGGTTTGTCCGTAGTCTTTCGGTTTGTAATCCTTGCCGTCGAGCTCCAGGATATCGTAACAGGCCAGCCGCAGGGTACCGATCTTCTTTTCGTTGGCCAGGGCGTTGATCAGGTCGTTGACCCTCGTTTTTTTCTTTTCGTTATAAACGTAAATTTCGGCGGGAATGATCGCCTGTTTTACGCCGTTTTTCTGGAGTACGGCTGCCGCTTGGTCGATACAGGGGATACCCCGGCGTACCCGGCCGGAACGGTTGACGATTACCGCCTGCCCCGAGTCATAGATGATGTCCGCGAATTCGCCGTCGTACTTCCGGGTGACCCAATAGATCGAATCGCCCAGCCGGGAGTCGATCTGGAGCGGGTTGATGGCGATGAATTTTTTCAGGAATTCGTTTTTGTACGACAGAGCCTTGGTGACCGTGGCTTTATCGATCGCCTCGGCTTTCCCTTCTTCGTAGCCACTGCGCTTTTTGAGTTTGTCTTCGTATATTTTCATCGTTACTCTTTGAGTTCTTGTATGGTTTGAGTTTCTCGTTATTCGGAATGATGATCTTGCCATCCACTTCCAGGCTGGCTAAGGCGACCTCCGACAAATCACCTTTGCCGTTTTCCCGGGTCGACTGTTCCAGTTCTTCACGGGGGTGATCCGGTTGCATTGGCCTCTCCTTTCGGGTGATTTATCACTTGCAGATTAGAATCGAAGGTTCTCCGTTAACCATATTCCTTACTTTTTGGGCATAAAGAGATGTTGGATAGCTGTCATCGGCGCTCCTATGAGCGAATCTAGAAAAGCCCGTATCACATCGTCCACCGCCTCGCTGACCAGTATAAGGGAAGAGGGTATCCGTAACCGTCAGCCGGCCCAAATCCCGCTACCCAGCAGACGGATTCCGAGTAATACGATTCAGGTAAATAATAGCCGTACTGGCCATTACACTCCGAAGTTTTGAGATCATGGGTGCGATAATGTTTTCAGTTCGATGTCCGTTAAATGTAAAATCAGCACGTAGCGGTCGTGGAATACCCGGCCTTCGAGAAAGGCCCGGTAAGGCTGTCCGCCCCGGAAGAGCAGCAGCGGATCGTTGCCTTTTTCGCCGGCGCCGACCAGAACCAATGCGTCCTTTTCGTCCAGTTCCTGGGCCATATTGTAAAGAAAGTCGAATGTAGCGCCGTTGATATGCCGGATCTGGTAACTTCGCGTAAAAACAAACTGACGGATCACCTCCTGGCGGGGAAACAGTTTACCGGTCCATTTGAGCGGAAATTCCTTGTTGACATTCGAAGGCAGTTTATTGATATCCTTTTATTCGCGCTCCGTGCCGTCCGGATTGTAGATCGTTCGGAACAGGTTGACCCGGTAGGCGATGTTGCCGCCACTATCCACCCATAGGCGGTGCGTCCGTTTGAGTTTCTTTCCGATGATTTCCATGTCGATTTCCGGATCGCCCTCGATCAACGCCTGGGCTACCTCGTGCCAGTCGCCGAACTCCTGCACCAGGGCCTGTTCGTCCATTCGTACGGTCGATTTGAGAATCCGCACACTGGTTTTATCCTCCCCGTTTTTGAGTACGGTCCGGATGTCCCGCCGCTCGGTCTGCGCTTCGAAGGCCACCTCGGCATCCCGGCGCTTAGCATTGGCGATATGTATTCCCCACATCGGCATAATCAGAATATATTAAAATCCAGAAAATCCCCGCCGTCTTCTACCAGGCGGTCGTCGTGGTCTTCGTCGATGGTTTCGCAGTCGCCGAAACAGAGCGATTCGTAAAAGTTTTTCACTCCGATCAGCAGGAACAACGCTCCCTGGGCAGCCATGATAAAAGCCGGTGAGGGATCGTAACTGTCGTTGTAGGTGCATTCGAAGCTGTAAATGGTTTCACCGACCGCCCGAAGCATCTCCTGCGGAATATCTTCCAACTGGTAAAAATCGCTGATGCTGTAATCCAGGAATTCCTGCGGCGTGATTTTGGTTTTCAGCGTGTTTACGGTTTTGTAGCTCGACGGGAAAATGGGGGCCGGTTCGCCGTCCGCGTCCACCGTTTTTAACTCCGACCGCTCTACCCACTGTCCCTGCGGAGAAAGGATGCCGATACCCGTACCGCCCAAAGGGATCAGGTATTTGCCGGATTCATCGGCGGTCAATAATTCGCACGGGTTCCCGTTATCGTCGACGGCCATCAATTTGGTCCAGCCGTAGAGCTTCCGCCGATCGACTTTGACCGGGGAGGCGGTATATTCGATTTTGCCGATTATGAATGTCATCTGACGGGCCATACACGGTTGTTTTTGTGCGTTACGGGTAAAATTAGGCGAACAGGACGCAGGCCGGAGCGGGGATATCCAACCGGGCCGGCTTTTCGGACAGTTTTCCGGTAGCCGGGTCGATGGAGTAGGGGACAATCACGTTTTCCTTTATCGCGGCGCAGAACAAATACAGTCCGTCCGGAGTCAAGGAGAGGTTTCGGGGATGCCGGGCCGTGGGAATATAACCGATAGAGGAAAGCATACCGTTGTGTGGATCGACCGCAAAAGCCCCTATACCGTCTTCCCCTTCCCGCAAGGAGGCATACAGGTATTTACCGTCGGGGGTGATGACGATATCACCTCCTTCAGCCTCCGCTCCGGGTTTTACGGGAAGGGTTTGCAGCCAGGACAATTCTCCCTCCTGGTAGCTGAAAACCATGACCGTAGCCGTCAATTCGTTGATCAGGTAAACAAACCGTCCGTCCGGCGAAAAACCGAAATGCCGGGGGCCCGACCCGCTTTCTACGGGAAAAGCTTTTTGGGACTCTTCGCGCAAAAAATATTTCCGGTTATCCCGGTCGATATCGAACCGGTACAAGTGATCCGTCCCCAGGTCGGTGGCGAAAAGGAAACGTCCGTCGGGCGAAAACTGTACGCAGTGGATATGCGGGGCTTGCTGCCGTTCCGGGTTTTTTCCTTTTCCCGAAAACCGGATCAGCTGGCTGAGCGGTCTCAGACCGCCGTCCGGCCAGAGGGGAAATACCGATATACTGCCGCCGGCGTAATTGGCTGTGACCGCAAAACGGTTTTCCGGATCGACCGCGATGTGGCACGGTCCCGATCCTTTGGTTATCCGCCGGTCGTTTCGGGCGACGCTTGCCGTCTCCGGCTCGAAGCGGAAACAATTGGCGTACGAGGACGTTTCGGTATTTTCCGTCACGGCATAAAGATTTCGTCCATCCGCAGAAAAATAGAGGTAGGAGGAATTGGTCACCTTTACCGCCGATTTTTTCTCGAACACTTCCTTTTGCGGATCGTAAACATAGACGTATATACCTTCCCCTGCACCGTCGGTATAAGTGCCGACAGCCAGCAGGTAGGTTTTATGTTTATTTTGAGGCATTAATGGCTGCTTCCACCGGTGACCCCATAGATTTCCCCGGAAATGTACGACGCATCCGTGGAAGCGAGAAATACGTAAACCCCGGCCAGTTCCGCCGGCTGCGCCGAGCGTTTGAAGATGGTATTTTGCCCGAATTCGGGGATTTCTTCGGCCGGTTGTCCGCCGGTGACTTCCAGGGGAGTCTATACCGGCCCCGGACAGACCACATTGACCCGGATTCCCTGGTCCATAATCTGTTTGGACAGGGCGATCCCGAATCCGGCCACGGCAAATTTCGTAGCCGCGTAATCCAGCAGGTCTTGCTCGGTTTGAAGTACTGCGAGGAAGAAGTCAGGATGATGCACGACCCTTCCGGCATATGCGGAATCGCCGTTTTGGCCATGATGATGGGAGCGAATACGTTTACCGCGAACGTATGGTGAACCTGTTCCATGGTCAGGTCTGCAATTTTGGCTACGGCGGTTTGCGCGCCCACGTTAAGTACCAGTAAATCCAGACCGCCCAGCTGTTCGACCGCCTTTTCGATCACTTCTACCGCGGTGGATTCCTGTGCCAGGTCACCGGGAATAAGGAAGATTTCCCTCCCTTCATCGGAAAGCAGCTGCTGAAGCGATCGGGCATCCGATTCTTCGCTCGGATGGTAGCCGATAGCCACTTTCGCCCCTTCCCGTGCGTAAGCGATAGCCGTGGCACGGCCGATTCCGGAATCTCCGCCGGTGATGAGCGCCCGCCGGCCCTCCAGACGGCCCAGTCCCTTGTAGCTTTCCTCACCCGCGTCCGGAACGGGGTTCATTTTCGATTCCAGTCCGGGGGCCGAACGCTGCTGTTGTTTTTCGTAATCACCGGGATGATACATATCCTGCGGATTTTTGCCTATTCCATTGTCTGCCATAGTTTGCTGTTTTGATGGTTTATTTTAGAAAACTATCAAGATGAATGCCAGTCTTACGTACCGGCAGTTCAGGAAAGTTAAATTTTTAGATCGGGTGGAGCGGATGAAAATAAAAATCGATGGCAGACGTTGTTAATTCGAATGTATTGTTTAACTTTGAGGTTCAAAAATCGAATATAATTCCCAATGAGCATCCGGAAAGGTCATGCGGATTTACCGCTTCATTACGGCACGGTTCCCCCGTGGCTGGCCCAGCGTATGAGTTTGCTGGGCGGAGCGATTACGGAAGCCATCGTGATGGAATACGGGCGGACGGAATACCTGCGGCGGTTGAGCGATCCGTTCTGGTTTCAGTCGCTGGGGTGTGTGCTGGGTATGGACTGGCACTCTTCGGGGATCACCACTTCGGTGATGAACGCGCTCAAAAAATCGGTTAACCTGCGCTCCGCCGATTTGGGTATCTACATCTGTGGGGGACGGGGCAAATCGTCCCGCATAACCCCGGAAGAACTGATCGGGATTGCCGAAAAAACGGGGCTTCCCGGCGATGAACTGGTGCGTTGCAGTAAACTATCGGCTAAAGTCGATAATACGGCGGTGCAGGATGGGTATCAGCTGTACCTGCACTCGTTTGTGGTGACGGCGGACGGGGAGTGGACGGTGATCCAGCAGGGGATGAATCCGGCCAACCGGATGGCCCGTCGGTATCACTGGCTTTCGGACGGGCTGGAATCTTTTACCGTAGAGCCGCATACAGGAGTGTGCGGGAAAAATCAGGGGCTTATTCTGAACCTGACCGACCGGCAGGCGACTCCGACCAAATCGGGGATTCTGGAGCTTATCCGTGAGAATCCGGATAAACTGATGAGGGAAGTTTCGCTGATTATGCCCCGTCATCATGAGGTGTTCGGTTCAGATGTCAATTTGAAGCGGTTGGGGGCTGCGCTGATTCTTGCCCATGAAACCGATCCGCAGGATATCGAGTCGGTGCTGCTTTTACCCGGTGTGGGGCCTCGTACGTTGCAGTCGCTGACGCTGGTAAGTGAAGTGATTCACGGTACGCCTTCCCGTTTTTCTGATCCGGCCCGGTTTTCCTTTGCCCACGGGGGTAAAGACGGGCATCCTCATCCGGTGCCGACCCAGGTTTACGACCGTACCATCGAGGTATTGGATCACGCCATCCACCGTGCTAAACTGGGTGAGAACGATAAGTCGGAGGCTTTGAAAAACCTTTCCAAAATGGCCCGGCAGATCGAGAAACGGTATCAACCCCGTGATTTTTTCGATGAGTGGGTGCAACACGAGCGCGATACGTCCTACTTATACGGTGGTAAGACGGTTTTCGGCGATGCCCAAAAGCCGGAGCAAAAAGAAGGCACCCAACTGCGCATCCAGTTTTAGCAAACAGTCATGCGATCCAAAGGATCGCCCAAAAGTTTTTGGTGTCGCTTTTTTCAAAAAGCGACGATTTGGGCGACTTTCTAAAAGTCGCAGTTTCAGCCGGTATCGACCCGGCAGGGCGCGGGGGACCAATCGTCAAAAGCGATTTGCGAACACGAGCAGTAACGAAGCGATAACCTTACGGCTTCCGGCAAGATTAAAAAGAAAGAACCGGATGGGCAAATCGCCCGCGCGGGGGCCAACGAATCCGAGCGAGGCACGAGCGAGCCTGGAGCAAAGAAAAATTTTACGGCATACTCACCGTTTTTCCGCCAACCCATTAATAGGAACGCGCTACAGTTAATAACGATAATAACCACTCCTTGGAACATTGAAAAAAAGTACCGGAAGGGCAAATCGTCCGCGCAACGAAATCGAACGAGATAGGAGTGAGCCGTAGACTGGAATATGATTTTGCGGTGACGTGTACTATGCGTGTAATAGCCCAATCGGAACGAAATAACGCTTACTTAAGACCAACAAAGCACATTCCCGACAACCTACTTCTTAAATATCCGATAAAACTTTAACAACGAGGTATTGGTTTTCAATCTCGGCAGGAGAGAGAACGATATTGTTATATGTTTCCCTGTCCCCCGTAGTCAATCGAATCTCATCGGGGTTTGGACTGCCGCTGACTTTTCGGATCAAATCGATTTCCGGAGTTTGGATGAGGTAGTATTTTCCGAATATTAGTTTTTCCGACTGTTTT
This sequence comes from Rikenellaceae bacterium, assembly GCA_021203585.1. Classification (GTDB taxonomy): domain Bacteria; phylum Bacteroidota; class Bacteroidia; order Bacteroidales; family Rikenellaceae; genus JAJQAW01. The sequence continues at coordinate 963 of JAJQAW010000341.1, read as the reverse complement.
AGAAAAACCAGCGCGCCGACCGGAATACGGGGAGCCAGCGATTCGTCGGTATTGATTGCGGCTTGTTTCGCATCGTTCGACAGCCTTTCCGAAAGGTACAACTGATAGATCGGTTTGGTTCCGTCTTTTATCCGGGAATAGACCGGGAATCGTTTCAGGGAATCGTTGCGCAATTCGATATGGTCCGCATCGGGAGGTAATTTTGCGCCCGCATCACCGCTGAGAAGCCATCCGACACTAAACGAAGGGTAAAATCGGTTAATTTGTTCGGCGAGGGCTTTGCTGATGCCGTGATTCCCTTTTTTGATTTGGTACAGATTTTCGGACCGGGACAGTCCGATGTGCAGGGCGAAGGCGTTGACGGACATGCCGGATTCTTCGATTACTTCTCTCAGGCGTATCCAGTCGGGTGTGGCGCTGTTTTCGGGTATCGTGTTTTTGAATTTGGTATTTTTGGGTTGCATGGGTGGAAAGTGAAGTTTGTTGGACAAACCACGCAAAAAGAAAGCGTGGGTTCACAATCTACCTTGAGGCACTACCAATGCCCTGCACAAGAAAGTTTACCCACGCCGTTGTCGTACCCCGATGCGGTGAAGATCAGGGTACAACTCAGGCCCGTGCTCATTTCCTTTAGTTTTCAAGGCAAAGAAAAAAGCCGTAGCTTATACGATAAATACGTCTTCGTATTTACTATGTCGAGTTAAGATGTTTCCATAAATATAGAAACATTCCCTGTTTTGAGCAAGGGGTCTGTGAAAATTTGAATTTCATTTTACCCATCCCCGTAGGTGGGTAGATCGCATTTTTACGCATACTTAAAAGATTGTGCAGCTGCGAAGAAGTGAAATCTAAAAGACAACCCGACTGTTAATCGCGGGATATAATATCCCCATCAACTCTGCACAATCCCATGGGGATTGTGCCGGATTGTTTATTTTTAGATTTTTCTTCGCACCGCAAAGA
>JAJQAW010000090.1:6857-8493 GCA_021203585.1 Rikenellaceae bacterium | reverse complement strand
GTCTTTTTATTGGGATGATAATGTTGATTAACTATCAATCAATACTTTTAAAGTGTTTGGTCGTACAAATTGTGTTTAATACACCAATATTAAAAAGGACTCGGTGTTGGTGTAAAATTGTATATAAGTCCCTTTTTATTTTTGGTACTTACCCGGAAAAGGTAGCGCAACGGGCGGGCCGAGCCGTAGTCATAGGCCTCATTGGTGACCACGAAAATCCGCTCGCCTTTTTCAATTCCCTTTTGCTGAAAAGAAAATAAGATTCGTCCCCGATAACTACGGAATTGCCGGTAGTCCGAGTCCCGGGATGCTTCCCCTGTCCCACCCGGTAGACCGCACCGTTGGCTACTGTCAAGGTGAAGAAAATATCCGTGAGCAACTGAAGTTTCAGTTCGGTGGTATCGTCGCTGGTTTTAAGCAACACATGCGGCTCATAGGCTTCCGGATTCCACTGGGTCATGCGGGAATTTTCTTTATTGATCAGAGCGGTACCCTGTATGGTCCTTGGTGCGGTACCGGTTTTGGAATACGTATACCGAAACTCCAGTTTGGTATCGTGCCGTTCTTCATAAATTATGGGAATATTCGTATATTTCTGGAACACACTCCACCCGTCTACTTCTGCGCTGACCACAATTTCGTCCAGCTCGAAATCCGGCGTCAATTCCAGTATCGCCCATTCCGACCGCTCGATCTCTTTGGAATAGATGATCACATTGCTCGTGGCGCCCACAAAACTTGTAGTCAGCCGGTCTCCGTAAATTAAATCTGCTTTTTCGATCGATGCGATCCCTTCCCGGTTGGTTTGAGCCACCGGTTTATCATTTTTTAAAATATAAGCCAACGGCATTACATCGCCGCTCATGATGACTTTGATTTGCAGCTGCTGCGCGGAGGCTGAAAAAACCAGGCAAAAAAGAGAAGCACAAGGGTCGGAATCCTCATATGAATCAGGTTTGGGGATATTCGATACAGTATCAAGGTTATAACGGTCAACCGGTGTAGAAATTGTCCGACCCCCTCCGGTTTTCAATTCGGGGAGATTAAAACTCCCTTTGAAATCCGGAAACCGGAATAAGAATGATCCCGGTTTCCGGAACGGTTTTGCGAACAACAGTCCGGTTGTGGTCAAGTCGACGTGCGCTTAAAGCCGGTATTTGGTTAGCTCGGCCAGAGCCTGGTGTAATTTCAGTTCGAGTTCCAAATATTCCTGGCGGGTTTGGGAGTAAAAGGCCAGTTGGGTAAAATACTCGAGTACGGAAATTTGTTGCAGCTCGAAACTTCTGGACAATAGCCGTATGCCCTCCTCGATATGCCGTAAAGATTCGTAGTGGGAGAGACTTTCCCGGATTTGTTCCGCCCGTCGGACCAATTCCAATTGGTTTACCCGGATGTCGGTTTGAATGGTTCTGGTCCTTAATTCGGTTGCCGTTTTCTGGGCTTTAGCCGTTTTAACGGTACCGGAACCTCCCCATAGCGGAATCGAAATTCCGGCCGAAACTCCCAGGTAACTATCCGTGCGCCCCACACGTTCTCCAGCGACTCCTATCCGGAGCGACGGCAGAGTGGAACCGCGGGCCACCGAAACAAACTGGGCATCCTTCTGACTTTCCAATTCGGCGACACGGATAAGGAT
>JAJQAW010000090.1:0-6847 GCA_021203585.1 Rikenellaceae bacterium | reverse complement strand
CGTCCGGTGGCTCTAGGTAAGTAAAACTCTTGGGATCGAACGTTTCGATGCCAGACAACATTTCCAATTGCTTTCGCTTGATTTCCAGTTGTGAGATTCCTTCCACGCGGAGTGAATTTGCGGTTGCTAAATTTAACCGTGCGTTGTTAACATCCAGGGCGGTAGCCTCACCCTGATCGAGCCGTTTTTGGGTCAATTCCAAAACCGATTCTGCGTTCGTTTGCTGCCAATCCAAAATTTCCTGTCTCTTTTGGGCGTATATCAGCTCGTAACAGACCAATTTGATCCGCAGGAGGTATTCTTCTCTTTCGGCCAGGAAGTTTATTTCAGCCTGTTCCCGTTCCAGTTTATTGTATTTAGCACGGGCAATGTATTCGCCTGGCCAGCTAAAAGTTTGAGATATACCGTAAGAAATCTGCTTTCCCCCCGTGTTTTCGATACCCGGCATATATTCATATTCGATTTCCGGATCGTCCGGTGAATTATTGCGTTCGGTCTCCGATAAGCGTACATCGGCCTCGGCCCGCCCCGCGCGAATGTAGAGACTCTCTTGTTCCGCCCTCCGAAGAAAATCTTCTAGGGGAGTTTGTGTCCACGCGGGAACAGTCTTGACCGAGAGCGATATCAAGAGGATCGTTAAAGTTTTATTCATGGTTGCTCTTATTTATTTTTCGTAATGCTGCAGTTTCCGTATATCGATAAAGGATTGGAATGACATAAAGGGTTAAAAGCGTCGAACCGAGCAATCCACCGAGAATCACTACGGCCATCGGACTCTGAATTTCATTGCCGGCTTTGGTGCTTTGCAGGGCCATGGGCAACAGGGCGAGCGAAGAGGTGAGCGCCGTCATCAGAATCGGCACCAATCGATCTGCCGAGCCGTTACGAATGGCTGCGTCCAAGGTTTGTCCTTCTCCGGTGAGCCGTCGGTAGCGGGAAACCAGCAAGATTCCGTTGCGGGTCGCTATCCCCAGTAAGGTAATAAAACCGATGATGGACGGAATGCTCAATACCCCTGAGGAGGCCCATACGGCTACGATCCCGCCGATCAAAGCAAACGGTAAACTGCACAATACGATGAGCGCCGGACGAATTGCCCGAAATTCCTGATACAAAATTAAAAAGATTACCAGAATAGCCAGCAGACAGGTCATCATCAAGGTTCGGGATGCTACTTTTTCACTTTCGAAGGATCCTCCGAATTCTACCCGATACCCTTCCGGCAATTCGATGTATCGGTCCACGACGGCAGCCACATCGTCGACCACACTACCCACATCCCGTCCGGCTACATTTACCGAGACGACCAGCTTGCGTTGGCCATTTTCCCGGGAAATGGAATTCGGTCCGGCCGTGGAGACGATCTGCGTCATTATATGCAACGGGACCCTGCGTCCATCGGCCACTTCTACAAACATATCCCCGATCGAACGGATCGATCCCCGGTAACGGTCGGATAATCGAATGACCAGGTCAAGTTGCGCTCCCTCTTCCCACACTTCTCCGACAGGTTGTCCGGCAAGCCCGTAAAGCATCAATCGATTAAATTCGGGAAGGGTCATTCCGTATTGGGCCATCATCGGGCGGTTGGGGACGATCTGTAGTTGCGGGGTTTCGATTTGCTGTTCCACGTTGATATCTCCAATTCCTTCGACCCGCTGTAAAACTTCCGACTGAATCTGCTGACCCAGATGGTACAGAGTCTGCAAATCGTTCCCGAATATTTTTATGGCAATATTGGCGCCCGTTCCCGAAAGCATGGCGTCGATCCGGTGACTGACCGGTTGGCTGATTTCGGTTACTATTCCGGGAATTTCCGCCAGTTTATCCCGCACATCCATGAGCATTTGGCTTTTGGAGCGTTGAGTCAACCGGTAAGGGACATCGATTTCCGATACCTGAGTCCCTAACGAATGTTCGGCCAACTCCGCACGTCCCGTGCGGCGCGCCGTAACACGGGTTTCAGGAATGGTGAGCAATACCTCTTCCACCTGCTTGCCGATTCGGTCGGACTGCTCGATGGAAATTCCCGGTGTGGCCATTGCCATAACCGTAATTTGCCCTTCGTTAAACGGAGGTAAAAATCCCCGTCCGAAGGTGGAAAATAAAAATAGCGATAAAACAAAAAGAATGCCGGTAAGCGTGAGAGTAAATCGCCGGTGATGCAGAATCCAGGTTAAACTTTTCTCATAGAGCGGTTTCAACCAAATCGATAGTCCTTTCTCTCCCGAACTTTCAGTCAGTGCTTTCGGAGTTGCCAGCAGCAGCCGGCACATGACGGGAGTAAGGGTCATGGCCACCAACAGCGAAGAAAAGAGCGCGACGATGTAGGCGATCCCCAGCGGTTTGAGCATCCGCCCTTCCAATCCGCTTAGAAAAAATAACGGCACGAAAGCTACGATGATAATCAGGGTGGCATTTAAAATGGAGGAACGGATTTCTACCGAAGCGTCAAATACAACTTGCAGCACCGGTTTTTGCAGGGGTTGCGGCAACGCACGATTTTCTTTCAGTCTTTTAAAAACATTTTCCACATCGATAATGGCATCATCCACCAGCGAGCCGATAGCAATGGCCATCCCTCCGAGAGTCATCGTATTGATTGAGATATCAAGCAGTTTCAATAGGATTACGGTGACCAACAACGAAACGGGAATAGCGGTGAGCGAAATCAGCGTGGTACGGAAATTCCACAAAAAAAAGAACAGGATCACTACCACAAAAACTGAGCCCTCCCACAAGGACCTGCCGACATTCCGAACGGCCACTTCGATAAATTCCCCCTGATTGAAAATATCCGTATGGACGGTTATGTCCGCGGGTAGGGTGGAGCTTAAGCGGGTCAATGCCGACTCGATTTTCCGGGTCAATTCGAGGGTATTGACATTCGGTTGTTTGGACACGGTGACAATGACCGCGGGAATACCGCAATAAGCTCCTTCGCCGATTTTGGGTGCCGCCCCGACCCGAATTTCGGCCACGTCGTTCATCCGGACCGGTCCTTGATCCTCCCGTTTGACCAGCAGCTCCCCCAATTGCTCGATGGAAGAAACACGGCCCATACCGCGCACCACGTACTCATTCCCGTAATCGTTCACGATACCGCCCGGAGTATTTAAATTCGCTCCTTCCACTGCCTCTATCAGATCGTTCAGAGTGATCCCGTGATACTGCATCTTTTCGGGCACCGGACAGATCTGAAATTCTTTTTCTTCTCCGCCCAGAAAGGTAACCTGAGCGACTCCGCCCAGAGACATCAGCGTGGGACGGATCGTCCAGGCTACCAGATTACGTAGGGCCATGGGATCGGTGGAACCGTCCGCCGTAATCCCGAAGGTATAAATTTCCCCCAACAAGGAGGACTGCGGCGCTAACACCGGCATTTGTACCCCTTGCGGAAGTTGTACTGCAACGGTTTGTAATTTTTCAGAAACGATCTGACGGGCTTTCAATTGATCGACTCCCCAATCGAATTCCACCCATACTGTCGATAAACCGACTTGGGAGAAGGAGCGAACCCGCCGAACATCGGCCGCGCCGTTGACTACCGCCTCGATCGGAAAAGTAATGCTCCGCTCCACTTCTTCGGGAGCCATCCCGTTGGCTTCGGTTAGTACGACCACTGTCGGAGCTGTCAAATCGGGAAAGACATCGATTTCCATGTCTCGTGCAACAAACAATCCGGCCAGGATCAATACCGCAGTAAGGGTAAGGACCACAGGCATATTCCGCAGGGAATAGTCCACAATCTTATTCAGCATGTCTTTAGATTTTTCGGATTTCGACTCAGATTAATGGCTATGTCCTGCATGGGCGGCATCCTCGCCCAGCGCTCCGAGCCGTTCCACCAATTTGAGGCGGGTGGCGCCCGTAACCACGATTTCCTCATTTTCGGTTAAACCCGACAACACTTCGGTTACTATTCCGTCGGTGCCGCCGATGCGGATATCTCTCCGCTCATAGCCTTGATCCGAAGCCACATAAATAAAATAATGACCGAAATCTTCCAGGATCGCCTCCGTCGGTAAGACCAAAGAAAGGTGGTCCGCATCGGTGCGAAGCCGGACCTCGGCATACGAACCGGCCGGATAATCCGGACTGTACGGCAAAGAGAAAAAAACCGGCACCAACCGGGAACTTCGATCCACGCTGCGCCCGTAGGAGGTCACTTTACCCCTCAGCTGATCGACCGAAAAATAGTTTTCAGATGCCGATGTTCGGAAATTGGCGGATATCACTTGGGGCAATCTTTCCAGGTACTGTGGTGAGACATCGGCCCGAAGAAGAACTTCCCGGTTTTTGGAAATACGCAATAAAGTTTGTCCCCGCGTTACGAATTCACCCTGAGCGACCAGCACTTCATCGATAACTCCCGCCGCAGGAGAAACTACGCGGAGCCCGTCCTGCTCGTAGTCCATACCCAGATTTCGATAGCGCAAATCGGCCGCCCGATATTCCGCTTCACTGTTTTGCAATTCCGCAAGCGTGATCAATCGTTCTTGGTAAAGTTCCTGGTTGCGAAGATAGGTTTTCCGGGCATGGTCCAACGCGATTTCGGCCTGTAAAACCGTCTGTGTATAATTTTCTTCGGTGATTCCCCGGGAAGTGACGACTATGAGCTTCTCACCGTTGCCCACTAGTGTTCCGGGCAGCAAGCGTTTGGAATCCAAGAGGACGAAACCATCGGTTTTGGCCGTCACGGTAACCTGGTCGTCCGGCATCGGAAGGATTTCGCCGATAGCCGGAATAATTTGCGAAAAAGACCTGAATTCTGCTTTAGCGGTGGTGATTCCCGCGGCATGGGCCATTTCGGGACATAATTCGATCACCGGGTTATGGGTATGTCCATGCTCGCCGGTGGAAGTCTGAGCTGGTACCGCCACGGCTTTCGCGTGGTCGGGGTGTTCGTGTGAACAGGAATGCTCCTCCTGTTTGTGGTCATGGTGATGGATGTGAGTGCCATGTTCCTGATGGCTGTGATCGTGATTGGACGTCCGGCCGGGTTGTCCGCACGAAATCAGACCTGAAAAAATCAGGCCGATCGATATGATTCTTTTTTTCATCGATATTGGTTCAATAATTTTACGTAAATCCGGGTGGCGAAATTTACCACCTCCGCTTTAAAATTATTAAACGGCCGGAGGAGCCCGAAAACCGATGTGGCCTTCGGTCAGGACGGTATGATAGAAATGGAAGGAAAAGCAATCGCCCGATCTGATCGATTGCGGTAGCGGTATTGAAAAATTAAAAATTTCAGGTAAACAGGGTACAGCAGTAAAAAAATCATACTCGTGAAAATCCAGAGCGGCATCGCCACTGCAACATTTAGATTTATTCCGGGATTCGTCCGGATTCGTTACCAGGTTACTTTTGAGACTGCAACAGTCGCTTTCTGCAGTTGGCTCCCCGGAATTGCAACAGGCACAGCCATGATCTTCCAATGGATGCGATTCGCAGCCCAGGCAAATTACCCGGTCCTGGTTGTGGTGATGATGGGGTACAGCCATACTGACCACCACAGAAAGCGTGCAGAGGAGAATAAGGTGTAGCTTTGCCGTTTTTTTTGCCATCGAAACAAAGGTAATTCTTTTATTCGTGGAAAAATCAAAACGTCCCCACTTTTTCATCCTTTTTCAATTTTGGTTTGGAATTTGAGTGAAAAAAAGCAACATCAAAAAAGAAACTTATGATCAAGGCGTGTTTATTCGATTTAAATTATACCATAGTTTCTCCCTCCAAGGACCGGGGAGTAGGAGTGGACGGCATGGTAGATGATTTAGCCAATAATTCGGTGGACAGTTTAGCCTCCCCGGTCCGAGGCATGACAGGTATCGATACCGAAGGCAACCGTGAACGGATGCATGAAAACATACAGGTATTTTGGGAGTACGGAAGCCGGCAAATGCCGGATATGATTTTGCCCGGTGCCTTGGAGTTTTTGAAAGATCTCCACCGGCATGGAATCCGGCTGGCTTCCACGGCGACGGATTGCCGACCGGAATCCGTATTAAGTAGTGTCGGTTTATACGGTTTGTTCGACTACATCGTCGACCCGGCTACAGTAGCCGAAAGGCCTGATCCCGAAGCGCTCGTAAAAGCCATGGATTACCTGGATCTTCGACCGGAAGAATGTGTGGCCGTCGAAAATACACCGGAGGGAATCGAAGCCGCTCGACGGGCTGCTGGTATTCGATGTCTCGCCGTCGGAGACCTCTCGAAACTGACCAAAGCCGATATGGGAGTTCCTTCGGTGAAGGGTTTAACCTATGAGCGATTGAAAGAAGGATTGGAAAATCCGGTTCACGAATGTTAATCCGATCACCGGATCAAAAGGCTGCCCGTCTGGGTCAGCCTTCATTCTTTGCAGCGGAGAATTTTTCGATAATTTCCCGCAAGGATTCCAGACCGATAGCCCCGGTGTGCCGCCAAACGATTTCCTCCTGTTTAAAAACGTATAAAGTCGGAACGGAACGGATGGCATATCGTTCGATCAACGCGCGGTTTTGCGGTGCATCGATATCCAATTTCAAAATCCGGCAACGGTCTCCCCATTCTCGCTTGAGATTTTCCAGAATGGGATGCATCGTTTTACAAGGGGCGCACCAACGGGCATAAAAATCAACCAGCATCGGGATTTATCCCGTTATAATGGCGTTAAATTTTTCCATGATCCAACATTTTTCCCCCTTCCATCAACTATTAAACCAGTTTTTTCGCTGCGGATAAATTCATCGAACTCATTGATTTTCCTCTAAAATCTATGGGAAATGAAAAATAAGGTGTATATTTGCTTTCTAATGTGATTTTAATCTCGTTTTAATCTTTGACCTTATGACCAGAAATCATA
>JAJQAW010000055.1:4134-8520 GCA_021203585.1 Rikenellaceae bacterium | reverse complement strand
GTCAATCTCGACCCCGGCGATAATTCCGTCCTGTTTGACGAGCAGGTTCATCAGTCCGCGCTGGTCGGCCGGAATTGTTGAAAGTGAGGGGTGGTCTCCGTCGCCGATATCTTCGGCGATGGCCAGTTCGATCAGATCCTGGACAAAAGGTTCGTATTTTTTTTCCATGTGTGAAATTGTTATATCCTGTTCAACAAATTTTTGGCCGATATCTTCCGGATTCGGCAAGAATACCTACCTTTACCCCTTGAAAATATGTTGTAAAACATTAAATTTGCAAAATTAACCGGTTAGTCGTACCGTTCCAAGAACGGTGAATCGACTGATAAAGAAAAGATTAACCCGAATAAACGTAATTTTGACGTCATAAAGATAGACAAAAAGGATGCGCCGATTAAAGATAGGTTTGCTTTTTTTGCATAAACCGAAGTTCTGAACAAAGACGAAAACGATCATTTCAAGGGAAAAGAGAACCGAGTCGGCAACGCGCAGCGAAATTCGAATTTTATGTAGTGAACCCCCTTGTTTAACCAAAGCGCAGCGAGGGCGTTGGGGTGAACGGAATGAAATTCTTGATTTTTTCTTTGCTACTTTCTTTTGTATTAAGACAAAAGAAAATAGAAGTCTCGTCCCACAGAGAGGCGCAAAGGAAAGCCCGATGCCTACACGGTACAGGACCGACAGCCTACAGGCTCGCTCGTGCCTCGCTTGGATTTATTGCCTTTGCATACAGGGTTTCGCCTGTTCCAGGCGAGTTGGCCAACAGGGGCGAGATGCATGCATCTCGCTTTTGAGCAGTCCCCGCGCGCGGCTTCGCGGTGGATGCAGTCTTTGACTGCGACTTTGAGAAAGTCACCCAAATCGTCGCTTTTTGGAAAAAGCGACACCAAAAACTTTTAAACACCCTTTGCTCGACAGTAGTAGAGAGACGTTATAAACAATGAAATTAAAATGAAACCTCTTCGTAGTAACGCAACGACCCAAGGTCGTAAGATGGCAGGCGCACGCTCCTTGTGGCGCGCCAACGGAATGAAAGATGAACAAATGGGCAAACCGGTCATCGCGGTCGTCAATTCGTTCACCCAATTCGTCCCCGGCCATGTGCACCTACACCAAATCGGCCAGCAGGTCAAAGCCTGGATCGAAGAAGAGGGCTGCTTCGCCGCAGAGTTCAACACCATCGCCATCGACGACGGCATCGCCATGGGCCACGACGGTATGCTCTACAGCCTCCCGTCACGGGACCTGATCGCGGACAGCGTAGAATACATGTGCAACGCCCACAAGGTGGACGGCATGATCTGTATCTCCAACTGCGACAAAATCACCCCCGGCATGCTCATGGCCGCCATGCGACTGAATATCCCGGCGGTATTCGTTTCCGGAGGCCCGATGGAAGCCGGAATCGTGGACGGCAAAGGCTACGACCTGATCGACGTGATGGTAAAAGGGGCCGATGAAAATGTAAGCGACGCAGAATTAGATACACTTGAGCATGCGGCATGCCCGACGTGCGGTTCCTGCTCCGGCATGTTCACGGCCAACTCGATGAACTGCCTGACCGAAGCCCTGGGCTTATCCCTGCCCGGCAACGGCACCTTGGTAGCCTCCCATAAACTCCGGGAAGAATTGTTCCGAAAAGCGGCCAAGTTGATCGTAAAGAATTGCAACGAATACTATTTCAACGATAACGATCAGGTTCTCCCGCGCTCGATCGCAACTAAAAAAGTGTTCGAAAACGCCATGGCGTTGGACATCGCCATGGGCGGCTCCACCAACACGGTATTGCACCTGCTGGCGGTAGCGAGCGAAGCCGAGGTGGATTTCACGATAGCCGACATCGACCGCTTATCCCGCAAAGTCCCGGTATTGTGCAAACTGGCGCCGAACTACCAGAAGTATTACATCGAGGACGTAAACCGGGCCGGCGGAATTATCGCCATCTTGGGCGAATTGGCCAAAGGCGGATTACTGGATACAAGCGCACCGCGCGTAGACCACGGCACACTGGCCGAAGCCATCGCACAAAACGACATCACCAGCCCCACGGCGACCGAAGAGGCGAAAAAACGCTGCCTGGTCGCTCCCGGACGCGCGATCAACAACCAAATGGGATCGCAGGAAAAATACTACGATTCATTGGATACGGACCGCCAAAACGGCTGTATCCGAAGCATTGAGCACGCCTATTCGAAAGATGGCGGCCTGGCCGTACTATTCGGCAACATCGCCCAGGACGGCTGTATCGTAAAAACGGCGGGCGTAGACGAATCGATCCTCCGTTTCGAAGGCAAAGCCTGCGTTTTCGAATCGCAGGAACAGGCCGCCGCAGGCATCCTGGGCGGTAAAGTGGAAGCGGGCGACGTGGTAATTATCCGCTACGAAGGCCCCAAAGGCGGACCGGGCATGCAGGAAATGCTCTATCCGACCTCTTACCTGAAAACCGTTAAACTCGATAAAGCCTGTGCCCTGCTGACCGACGGACGATTCTCCGGCGGTACGTCAGGGCTGTCCATCGGCCACGTTTCACCCGAAGCGGCCGCAGGCGGAAATATTGCGTTGGTACGGGACGGCGATTCGATTGTGATCGATATCCCAAACCGCACGATCAACGTCGGCCTGTCCGACGAAGAGCTATACCTACGGAGGGACGCCGTCGTCGCCTTCCGCCCGGAGAACCGCGTACGAGTCATTTCGCGCGCCCTACAGGCTTATGCAGCCATGGTATCATCAGCCGACAAAGGCGGGGTGCGCGTACTGAAGGACGAACAATAGTTTTCTGATTTTCACCAAACGACAACATCTCATGACACAAAATAAAACCGTACCCGGTGCGGAGGTGTTGATGCTTTCGCTGCTGGAGGAAAATGTAGGCACCATCTTCGGGTATCCCGGTGGTCAGGTGATCAACATTTACGACTATTTATATAAGTATCAGGACAAGCTGCATCACATCCTGACCCGCCACGAACAAGGGGCGGTACACGCGGCGCAGGGTTACGCACGGGCCACGGGTAAGGTAGGCGTATGCATCGCCACATCCGGCCCCGGCGCGACAAACCTGATTACGGGGATCGCCGACGCGATGATCGACTCTACCCCGTTGGTATGTATCACGGGACAGGTACCGGCGGCAATGCTCGGAAGCGACGCCTTCCAGGAGGCCGACATCGTGTCCATGACCATGCCCGTTACCAAATGGAGCTATCAGGTGGCCGATGCCTCTGAAATCCCGATGGCTATCGCCAAAGCCTTTTTCATTGCCCGTACAGGCCGTCCCGGCCCCGTGTTGGTGGATATCCCCAAAAACGCTCAGCTGGGTCAGATGGAATTTTCCTACGAGCCGTGTCAATCGATCCGCAGTTACACGGTGCGTCCGCAGGTCGATATTACAGCCATTGAAGCGGCCATCGAAGCGATTAATGCGTCCGAACGTCCGCTGATACTCCTGGGACAGGGTGTCAAATTATCCGGAGCCGAACAATTGCTGGTTGAATTCGCCGAAAAAGCGAATATTCCGGTGGCTTCGACCCTGATGGGGCTTTCGGCTATGCCTTCCGGCCACCCGTTGTTTATGGGGATGGCCGGCATGCACGGTAACATCGGCCCGAATGTCCTGACACAGGAAACCGACCTGCTGATCGCTGTCGGTATGCGGTTCAGCGACCGGATTACGGGCGATCTGAAAGTATACGCCAGCCAGGCCAAAGTAATCCATATCGATATCGACAAAGCGGAGATCAACAAAAACGTCAAAGCCGATATCGGCATTCACGCCGATGTATCGGATGCGCTGAAAGAACTGAATCTCCGCGCGCAGTACGTAGACCGTAAGGCTTGGATCGATCAGTTTACCGAAAAGCATAAATTCGAATACGAAAATGTGATCGACCTGATCATCAACCCCACGCAACGGGAAATGACCATGGGCGAGGTGGTCAAAGCGGTATCCGATTACACGGATTCCAATGCGGTGATCGTGACCGATGTCGGCCAGCAGCAGATGATCGCGGCGCGCTACTCTCATTTCCGCCGCACGCGCAGTTTTATCACTTCGGGCGGATTGGGCACGATGGGCTACGGTTTCCCGGCGGCTATCGGGGCTAAAATCGGAGTGCCGGATCGTCAGGTCGTCCTGTTCTGCGGCGACGGCGGGTTCCAGATGACCATGCAGGAACTCGGAACGGTGATGCAGAACCAGACCGGTGTGAAAATCGTGATCCTAAACAACGGATACCTCGGCATGGTGCGCCAGTGGCAGCAACTGTTCTTCGACAAACGCTATTCGCATACCGAAATGCTGAATCCGGATTTTGTGGCGATAGCCGAAGCTTACGGCATCAAAAGCCGTATGATCGACGCGCGGGAGGACCTGCCGGGAGCGAT
>JAJQAW010000055.1:0-4124 GCA_021203585.1 Rikenellaceae bacterium | reverse complement strand
GGAGCGATCGAAGAGATGTTTGCCGACGATCTGCCTTACCTGTTGGAGGTACGGGTAAACCGGGAGGGCAACGTATTCCCGATGATTCCCGCCGGCGCGCCGGTTTCCGGAGTGATTTTTAACGAAAAGTAAAACCGCACGATCATGGACAAGCAAAAAGAATTCATCATATCGGTTTTCAGTGAAAACCAAGCGGGGGTTTTGAACCGGATCACAGCGGTTTTTCTTCGCCGGAAAATCAATATCGAAAGCCTGAAGGTATCGGAAACCTCCATCAAGGGGATCAGTATGTTCACCATCGTGGCCTCCACGACCCAGGAGACGATGAACCTGCTGGTACACCAGATCGAGAAGATCATCGACGTGATCCGTGCCGAGTACCACACGGCGGATCAGCTTATCACGCAGGAGATTGCCCTGTATAAAATCGATTCGGCCATCCTGCGCAATGGAGGCCTGGAGACGCTGCTTTCCAAATACGGCGCTCGCGTGGTAGAAGCCAACCGGGAGTATACGGTCGTGGAAGCGACCGGGTTTAAAAAGGATACCGAAGCGCTGAAAGAGGAGATCGAGGGCATGGGTTTGCTGATGCAGTACACCCGTTCGGGTACGATCGCCCTGTACCGGGATTCGTTCGAAGAAACCCTGAAAGAGATAAACAATATTAAATAGTCATAAACCAAACAAACAAAGAAAGAAATGGCACAATTAAATTTTGGCGGCGTGGTAGAAAACGTAGTGACACGGGAAGAATTTCCGTTGAGCAAAGCCCTGGATGTATTGAAAGACGAAACAATCGCGATCATCGGTTACGGTGTACAAGGTCCCGGACAGTCGATGAACCTGCGCGACAACGGCTTCAATGTGATCATCGGTCAGCGCAAAGATTCCAAAACCTGGGATAAAGCGATCGCCGACGGATGGGTTCCGGGCCAGACGCTTTTCGAGATCGAAGAGGCCTGCGAGCACACCACCATTATCCAATACCTGCTCTCGGACGCGGCACAAATTGCCGTATGGCCGCAGATCAAAAAACACCTGACGCCGGGCAAAGCCCTCTATTTCTCACACGGTTTCGGTGTGACGTACAAAGAACGCACGGGCATCGTTCCGCCGGCTGACGTCGACGTGATCCTCGTAGCCCCGAAAGGTTCGGGAACTTCCCTGCGCCGGCTGTTCCTCGAAGGCCGTGGCCTGAACTCCAGCTACGCGATCTTCCAGGATGCCACCGGCCGTGCATACGACCGCGTGATCGCCCTCGGTATCGGTGTAGGTTCGGGCTACCTGTTCGAAACCGATTTCAAACGCGAAGTCTTCTCCGACCTGACCGGTGAGCGGGGTACGCTGATGGGCGCTATCCAGGGTATTTTCGCCGCACAGTACCAGGTACTGCGCGACAACGGCCACACCCCGTCCGAAGCGTTCAACGAAACGGTGGAAGAGCTGACCCAGTCGCTGATGCCGCTGGTAGCGGAAAATGGTATGGACTGGATGTCCGCCAAATGCTCGACCACCGCACAGCGCGGCGCCCTGGACTGGTGGCGTCCCTTCCGCGACGCGACCCTGCCGGTATTCCAGAAACTCTACGCGGAGGTAGCCAGCGGCGAAGAAGCGCAGCGCTCGATCGACACCAACAGCAAACCGGACTACCGGGAAGGCCTGGAAGCCGAGCTGAAAGAGCTTCGGGAAAGCGAAATATGGCAGGCCGGCGCGACGGTACGCAGCCTGCGCCCGGAACGCAACAAATAAAGCAGGGATTTATATTTCTCCGCAAGCGGGTAGGTTAATCTACCCGCTTTTTTATGGCATAAATGCAACGAATGGTTTTTTCTGAACATCATAGTAAAGAATCTATCTTTCATTAACTGTCAAAGCCAATGACTATGAATATCAAATTACTCTTCCTCGCTTTATGGCTGTCTTTCATTTCAACTGCTTGTACTAAGGACGATTCCGAACCTCCTTATTTTCCGGAAGGCAAAATCCCGAAAGAAGTGCTGAACTACACCGGCAAAGAAGGATTACTCCCTTCCCGATGGGTGCAAACGGTAATCTATGAAACCCCAACTGGGTATAAAGACATCCACCGCAAGATTACAGAATTCAACTATGACGAAAAAAATCGCTTAGTCTCTTGGGTGCAGAACGAGGAGAGAAACCTACAGCATCCGGCGGATCATACGTCCAGAACTTCTATTTCCGAATGGCTCCCCCGGAAATGGGAGCATCGGTTGGTGTATCATAAGAGAGGCTACCTCATTCGGGAGGAGGTAAGACACGACGAACACCCGGAGCGTACCGTTTATTACGGTTATAAGAATGGTTTGGTATACGTAAAGGATTATCTCTACCATTTCCAGCCCGCTGAATATTTTTCGTGCATTGAATTCGACACAATGGGGCGGATTACCCGGAAAGTCGATCCCACGGGTTTACATTATCAATCATTCATGTATGATAAAAAGGGAAATATTTGCGATTATAAAGACATTATCGGAGGGGATTCCGGTTGGATTTACACCCATGAGTACGACGATTATCCGGGAGCATTCAGTTGCAGCAATACCCCGCAGTGGTATTTGGCAACGACCGATTTCTACGGTTGGTTGGTGAACAACAAAACGTCGCAAACCCCGGTTCTGGGACTGACTTATCGTATTGAATACGAGTATAACGAACAGGGATATCCCGTTTAGTACCGTTTTGCTGACCGGCAGAGTTATCATACCGAAGAGTTTACCATCGAATATATCGCTTCGAACGTGTTTTAGAAAACCGTTGTTGCTGACATCGGCGGGAATGAGGGCATTCTCGCCGATGTTATTTTTTGGGACGGAGGATCAATCGCAGGGATTGGTCGTAACTCAGGTAGTTCCAGGTCCAGTTGATAAAGACGATGATTTTATTCTGCGCCCCCAGAATGGTCATCAGGTGCACGAACGACCAGATGATCCAGGCGGCAAATCCGTGGAGCTTCAGTTTTCCGATATCGGCCACCGCTTTATTCCTCCCGACGGTGGCCAGCGTTCCTTTGTTTTTGTACCGGAAGGGCCGAAGCGGTTCTCCCCGCTCGATATGGCGGAGGTTCCGGGCAACGTTACGGCCCTGTTGCAGGGCGGTTTGGGCCACTTGCGGGTGGCCTTTCGGATAATCCGGATCGTTGGTCAGGGAAGCCAGGTCGCCGATGGCAAATAGATCGGTATAGCCTTTCACCCGGTTGAACTCGTCCACCGCGATCCGGTTGCCGCGATCCAATAATTGAGGGTCGATGCCTTCGAACGTATGGGCCGTAATGCCGCTTGTCCAGATCACACACCGGGAACGGATGGCCGACAGGTCGTTCAGTTTTACGGTAGCATCCGCGTAATCCGTGACCAATTTTCCCGTCAGCAGGGTAACGCCCATCTTCCGCAGGAACCCCGCGGCCCGTTCGGAAGATTCGGCGGACATATTGTTCAGTAATTTATCGGCTCCTTCGATCAGGAAGATTCGCATGCGGTCGATATCCAGATCCGGATAATCCTTGCGGAGCACATACCGTTTCATTTCCGCCATCGCTCCCGCTACTTCCACACCGGTAGCTCCGCCGCCCACTACGACGATGTTCGTATACTCCTGCTGCCGTTCGGGATCGGAGGTAAGAAGCGCCTGTTCAAAGTTTTCGAGGATTTTATTGCGGAGGTTTAAGGCTTGTGCGGCGCTCTTCATGGCCAGCGCGTTCTGCTCGATATTGGTGTTGTGGAAAAAATTCGGTTTACACCCGGCGGCCAATCTCCGGTTGTCGTTCCTGAACGTTCCGTGGGAACATTCGATCGTTTGCTCTTCCGGATTGACTTTATGGACTTCGGCCATCCGGAAATGAAAATTTTTCCGTTTCTGGAAAATTTTCCGAAAAGGAAACAGGATCGCTCCGGCCTCCAGTCCGGCAGAAGCGACCTGATAGAACAGGGGCGGGAACTCGTGGTAGTTGTTGCGGTCCACGAGCACCACCTGATAATCCGTCTTTCGAAGCTCATCCGTCGCTTTGAGCCCTCCGAAACCGCCGCCGACAATGACCACCCGTTTTTGTCCGGTCCGGGGTATATGGGTGTCTATAAATTTCTGGTATTGGTATAGGTTTTGAG
>JAJQAW010000005.1 GCA_021203585.1 Rikenellaceae bacterium | reverse complement strand
CAGCGGGGCTTTCATGGCGTTGGCCGACCCGGAAGCCACGGAAGGGGCCGGCTTACGTTCGACGGTCGGATTTTCCGGAGCGCTGACAACCGGTGTTTTTACGTTTTTGGGTGTTTTGCTGGCCGGTTTGGTTTCCATGCCCTCTACTTCCACCTCAAATTCAGAACCGTTGACCGCTACGGTAGCCAGGTCTCCGTCTACCTCGATAATGTCCACCGCATAGTCTGTTCCGTTGATTTTGAATTTATATTGTTTCATCGCTTTTTCTTTAACTATTTCTTATTAGGGACTTGACGCAGACCGTAAATCTTCGAGCTCCACGGGGAGTAGGCACGGGCCACTTTATTGATCGTAATTACGCTGGATTCGATCACATGCAGGTCATTCTGGTACTGGTAAAGGGCCATCGCGATGGCAGCCAGTTCTTCTCCGTGTATCATCTCCTGGTCGGCCGGCATAACCGGATGAATGGCCTGTTTTTTAGCCTGCTCTTCCTTTGCGTGTTTTTTCCGGACAGCCCGTACATTGAGCTTGCCGATCAGATCGAATACCAGAAATAATCCCGTCAGGACCAGCAGAACCATGGCAGTGGCCGTCACCGCCATCACCGCTCCGGTGGGGTCGAGCATCCGAAAACACTCCGATTTCGGCAGAGCGTCCTGTTCTTCGTTGGAAGCCAACGGGGTGGTCGCCGCCAGGGCGTAAGTAGATACATACGCTCCGTTGCCGTCGCGTTTCACTCCGATTGATACGTCCGGTTTTTGCGCGGCCACTTCGTAGGAAATCTCATCGATCAGCGTACGGCCGCTTTGGTCGTAAAGGGCCAGGTAACCCGTTTGGTCGAGGGTGAAATTGGTATGGAATACCCCTTTCGTAGCTGTTCCTTCGGCAAAGAAAATCACGTATCCTTCGGGCGGTATGATCGTTCGCGGATCGCCTTTGGGAATCGGGTACATCCCGCCTTCGCCGTTGCGGTATATGGTCAGGTAGCAACCGCCCATATCCACACTGCCGTGGCTGGTATTATGCAGCTCGATCCAACCGACCCGGTGGCCGTACGGGTCGATGTAATTATCCTCGTTGAACACCAGCACCTCGTTGATCAGCACGTCTTTAATGCCCTGCGCTGACCCCGTCAGGGACACTCCGAAAAGCAGGGCCATCGCCAGTCCAACCTGTATATTTTTCAATATTTTCATCGTTTTCACTTCCAATTTCTGGTTTATAACGGGATATTGGAGTGTTTTTTTGCCGGGTTGACGAGCTTCTTGGTCGCCAGCGACTGCAAGGCGCGAATGACCCGGAACCGAGTATTGCGCGGTTCGATCACATCGTCGATGTAACCGTATTTGGCCGCGTTGTAGGGATTGGTAAATTTATCGCAGTACTCCGCTTCTTTCTCGGCGATCAGTTTGGCTTTGGCTTCCGGATCTTCTACCGCGGCGATCTCTTTGGAAGAGAGCACTTCGATCGCTCCGGAGGGACCCATTACCGCGATTTCGGCTGTCGGCCAGGCATAGTTCAAATCCCCGCGCAGGTGTTTGGAACTCATCACACAATAAGCTCCTCCGTAGGATTTACGCAGTGTTACGGTTACTTTGGGCACGGTAGCTTCCCCGTAAGCAAACAGCAGTTTGGCCCCATGCACGATCACCCCGCCGTATTCCTGACCGGTTCCCGGCAGGAATCCCGGAACATCGACCAGCGTAACGATCGGAATATTAAAAGCGTCGCAGAAGCGGACGAACCGGGCGGCTTTGCGCGAAGCGTTGACATCCAGCACCCCGGCCATATACTTGGGCTGATTGGCGACAATCCCTACGGATTGTCCGTTAAACCGCGCAAAACAGGTGATAATATTGCGGGCGTAGGAAGTTTGCGATTCCAGGTATTTCCCGTTATCGACAATGGCTTCGATCACCTCGTACATATCGTACGGCTTGTTCGGATTGTCCGGAATAATTTCGTTGAGCGCATCCTCCATGCGGTCGATGTTATCCGTGCAAACGGCCAGTGGAGCATCTTCCAGGTTATTTTGCGGCAGGTAACTGATCAGATTCCGGATCAATCCGAGCCCTTCTTCCTCCGTATCGACGGTGAAATGAGAAACCCCCGATTTGGTGGCATGAACGCTCGCCCCGCCCAGTTGTTCCTGGGTGACATCCTCGCCGGTTACGGTTTTCACGACTTTCGGGCCGGTCAGAAACATATAGCTCGCCCCCTGACGCATGATGATAAAATCGGTCAGAGCAGGAGAATACACCGCTCCTCCGGCGCACGGGCCGAAAATAGCGGAAATCTGGGGTACCACTCCGGAAGCGAGAATATTGCGCTGGAAGATTTCGGCATACCCGGCCAGGGCATTGACTCCCTCTTGAATCCGAGCTCCGCCCGAATCGTTGAGTCCGATCACGGGAGCGCCGTTTCGCATGGCCATATCCATGACTTTACAGATTTTTTCGGCCAGCGAAATGGAAAGCGATCCGCCGAAAACAGTAAAGTCCTGGGCATACACGCACACCAGCCGACCGTCGATAGTGCCATACCCGGTCACCACTCCATCTCCGTAATAAGACTCCTTTTCGATTCCGAAATTGGTACAGCGATGGGTGACGAACATGTCGAATTCCTCAAAACTTCCCTCGTCCAGAAGCATATCGATACGCTCACGCGCTGTATACTTCCCTTTGTTGTGCTGTGAATCGATCCTTTTTTGCCCGCCGCCCAATTTGGCTTTTTCGCGAATCTGGATCAACTCATTGATTTTCTCCTGGTTTAGACTGCTGCTCATGGCTCTGCTTCTACGAAATTTACGATATATGTTATAATGGATAGGACGGCCTCCTGCCTGCAGCCGCCTATTTATTTTTATCCTGACACAATTCGGTCAACACACCCAGGGTCGATTTCGGATGAAGGAAAGCGATATCCAGTCCTTCCGCGCCTTTGCGGGGCGTCTTGTCGATCAGCTGCACGCCTTCGGCTTCCACGTGGGCCAATTCGGCTTCGATGTTGTCCGTGGCAAAAGCCAGATGGTGAACGCCTTCTCCTTTTTTCTCGATGTATTTGGCAATCGTACCCTCCGGGGAAGTCGATTCCAGCAATTCGATTTTGGTCTGCCCGACCATAAAAAACGCCGTTTTCACCTTTTGATCGGCCACTTCCTCGATGTTGTAGCATTTCAGGCCCAACACTTTCTCATAATAGGGAATAGCTGTTTCCAGACTCTTTACGGCAATACCGATGTGCTCGATGTGTGTGATCATAATCTTATGTTTTTATTTTTTGTTCCCAAGCTACAAAAGTACCATTTTCGCCCGGATTTTACCTCCTTTTTTGTTTGTAAAATAACAAAGAAAAAATATGTTCTACAGCATATTTTTTACAGCCCGGTTTTAACGGAGTATGTCGTAGACTTCCCGGATATTCCTCGCTACCGATTCATCCCTGAAGCGGAGCGCATACTGACTTCCTTTACGGATCATTTCCGTCCGTGTGGCAGAGCTGGAAAGGATTATCCGGAGTGCGTCGAGCATCGAGTCCGTATCGTACGGATCCACATACCAGGCGCGTCCCTGCCGGTTTCCGGAAATACGCCTCCCTGTGAGGTAATGACCGGAATACCGCTTTCAAAACCTTCGAATATGGGAATGCCGAACCCCTCATAAAAAGAGGCGTACACCAATGCCGGCTCATTTATCCGACCAGACTCGGGCTGTAATTTCCCAGTCCGCTGCGGTTGAAGAAAAACCGTTTGGCATCGTATCCGATTGCATTATCGTACTATTTTTCGACCGTTCCTTTCAGTCGGATTTGCGTTCGGCGGGGAACTGCGTTGGTCGTTATATCGATGGTTTTGTAGAACGCTCCGGGGGATTTGTCTTTGTAAACGACCGTGATATCGGCTGTTTTTCCGGGTAGAACGGGCTGTCGGGGCCAGTCGACTTTAACGCAGTTGCAGGAGACCCTGGCATCGAGAATGACCAGGGGAGTGTCGCTCTGATTAGTTATTTGAAATACCGCGGTTTCCGCCCGATTGGGTTTAATGGTCCCGAAATCGTGGGACGTACGATCCAGCGAATAGTTCTCCGGCGGTGGATCTGCCAGCGCGGATGATGCCGTCATTAAAATGAATCCCAGTAAGCATGCAAAACATTTCATAATCATTGGCTTATCTTGTTAACATCCGCACAGTTATTGCAAAAGTAGTAATTCTCATGGAAGCAGAAACTTTTTGGCGGACAAAACGGGATACAAATATACCGCCATAGCGGAAAAAGTGTTATTTTTGTAAAAAATCGACAGATAATGAAAACGTTATTATTTGGATTATTTTTTCTGCTTTCCGCTTTCAGTGTCCAGGCGCAGCGCCTGGTGATCGGCGAGAAGGCTCCGGAGGTGCGTGTGGCCAAGTGGACTTCAGCTGCCGTGCCCGTGATGTCTGGTAAACCCTTTCTGATAGACTTTTTTCACTCTTCCAATAATCAGTGTGTAGCCAACCTGGTAAAGTTGAATATTTTTCACGGCAATTACCGGGGGAAGGTGAATGTGATTCTGATTTCGCGGGAAGAGCATGATAAGGTCGCTCCTTTTTTGGAGGGGAAAGGATACGGTTTTTTTACCGGTTTGGATGACGGGGGAAAGACTTTCACCAACTACGGGGTGCGATTTGTGCCGTTTGCGGCTCTGGTCGATACCAAAGGCCGATTGGTCTGGACCGGTAATGTTTCCGCGTTGACGAATGAGATTATCGATAAGGCACTCAAGTAAATCGTTTATTTGTTAAGGTTTTTTAGGTTAATGTAATAAAGGGCGGAGATTTGCGAAATTCCCGCCCTCGTTTTATACCTTCCCCATGTATCTTTCAGGGGGAAATGACCATAGAATGGGCAAGGGAGTAAGCGTCACTATTAAATATTTTCTCCCATTTGATAGGCCTTATTCTTGCAATTTCGGTACTTTAGATTAACCTAAACTATTAACCGAATGGCTAAATACGCATTCCTGTTTGTTTTACTGCTGTACTCCTGCCGCTCTGCGGAGCTCATTTCCGATGAATTAGAATTATCGTTGGAAATAGCCGGCGATCACCGAAAAGAATTCGAATTTGTTTTGGAGCATTTTAAACAAGATCGAAAAAAATATGAGGCGGCCTGTTTTTTAATCGAAAACATGCAATACCATTAATCTAAAGAGAATCTTCTGGTTCCTGATTCGATCCCTTGCTTTTTCCATACTGTCGACTCGCTCTACGTTCTTTTATTCGAGGGATTGAACGCCGGAGATTTGGATGAATTTAACCCTAAACTTTACGATAGCCTGCGGCTGGAAATAGCCGATAGGTCCCGGGATCTGCCATCTCCAGAGATCGGGAAGAATACTTATAAAGATTTGGATGAAGTAAAGGCTTCCTTTTTAATCGATCATATTGAAGCGGCATTTTTCGATTGGAAAAATAATCCTTTTTCGAAAAAGTTAACCTTTGACGAATTTAAAGAATTTCTGCATCCTTACATCGAGGTCGAGGGGCTAAAAGATGACTGTATGGGCGGTCCGCTGATTGCATGGCTCGATTTACCGCTGCCGATATTGCGGCGCTAAGGAAGGCTGACCTGATCTTTTTAATCTCGTACGCTATTGTACATGATAGTTATACTCCGGGAAGTACCGGAACTGTGAAAGAGATTGCTTTCCGCTTTGAAGCGAATTCTTATTTCCACTCTATCCACCCGGATAAATTCCAGGCTTTGGAAGAAGGAATTAAAGCCAATGTTAAGTTCACTTTAATAAAGGCTGATAAATCTTTTACCGGTTATACCATGACTACAGTGATCAATTCAAGCTATTTCTAAATTAATATTTTCTGTGGATTTCCATCTCCCCGCCTAAAACCCGTTCCGCGGGAGGCGGGGCCACAGGGAATAAGACAGGAGTAGTATGAAAAAAAGATTCCTTTTGGCTAACCAGGCGGAGAACGGAGAAAAATCCTTAATCTTTTCTATATCTCCACAAAGATTTGCGGCCCATGAAAAAGATCCTTCAAAGAATAAGAATCCAAAGTCCATCCGAAAAATAGGTATACTACATTTTTCTTAGGCCACTTGAAATAATTGATTTCAAAAATCTATGGGCCAACATAAGTACCGCAAGGGATGGGATTATTAGCCGATATTCTTCCCGGGGAAATAAATCAGCCCTTGTATCAATTCCTTCGGAATTATTTTTGCACTTCATGAAGAGGTTAAAAGCAGGGAAAAATTTGATACGCTTGAAATATCTTTTCTACGAGCTCCTGAAGTCCCTTAATTTTCGGAATTTAAAAAATAAGAAACAAATCACTAGAGTACAACAACAAAGAGCAGGATCAGCCCTGCTCTTTGTTGTTCCGGCAATGTGGTTGCCAATATTTACGGCATCTGAATTTCGATATCGTATTGAACATTTGGCTGGATGGACATTTCAAACCGGTTATTCCCTAACTCTTTAAATTCTATCCCTTTAATGACCGGTTTAGTGAGACTGTAAAAGCGCAGCGTACCGACACCGGTATCCGACTTGACTTTCAGTTGGTTTTCGCTGACGTATAGTTTAATATCGCCTTTCGGGGTAGGGACTGTGGCGTCGAGCCATTTCAACCCGCCCAATACCGGTTCCACCGTATACGTTTCATATCCCGGTGAGGTAGGCTTTACGCCGGCAAAATATTTACCGAGCAGGTAAATCGGACTGGCTCCCCAAGCATGGCAAAGGCTCTTCCGGTAAGGTTTGGCGTACATCGCCCAATGTTCGGCGCCGGTTTCCTGCGGATCGTATTTTTCCCAGAAAGAGGTGGCCCCCAACTCGAGCATTCCGCCCCAGTAGCTTTTGATCTCCCGCATCACGTAGTCGAAATCTCCGGTAGCGCAGAGCGCCTCCAATTCGTAAAACCGCATGTAGGGGGTGGTGATTTGAAGGACCCGGTCGTTGAGCAACACGTTCTTTTTCACCGATTCCTTCTGCTCTTGGGTCAGGTAATCGAAGAAAATGGCGAACATGTTGGTATATCGGGTTACCGTTTCGGACGGAACGCCGTCGATCCGATTGTGTACAAATACTTGTTTCTCTTTGTCCCAGAAATAGTCGAACAATTTCCCTTTGAGAATGCGGGCCATATTCCGGTATTCCGGAACCATCTCGTGGTCTCCGTACACCTCGGCGCACAGGGCCATGGCCTCCAGGCTTCGGCAAAGCAAAAGCTGTTCGAAACTGACTTCGCCTCTTTTATCCAGGTAGCCGTCCGCCCAATCGATAAAGACCCAATCGCCGGCCAATCCTTCGACCATGCCGTTTTCATTGCGGCGCCCCAGGACCCAGTCCATCAGGGATACCATGCGCGGATAATACAATTCGATGAAACGTTTTTCTCCCGTATACAGGTAATAATCATACACCGAAATGAACCAATAGAAAGTATAGTCCATGATGGTATTGATGTGGCTGCTCACCGGGTCTTTGCCCCGCAGCAGCGCCATGGTGCGCTCCACCGAAGGGGTATCGAAAAACAGGTAGTAATTCAACAGGTAGCTTTGGGTGGCATCGCCCGACCACACCCAACGGTCCCGCTTGATCCCGTCGATGAAAAATTCACGGGTGGTCAGGTGCATCGTATAGGCGGCCACATCCCAGATTTTATTGATCTGACTGTCGTTGCACCGGAATTCTCCACGATATTCCAAGGGGAGGTATTCGTAAAGCATCGATATCGAATCGTAGTGAACTCCGGAATCGTTTTTCACGAAAATCCATCGGTAAGCCTGCGATTGGGTAAGGGTCCGGTCGGCTTTCTCCGGCTGATCGATATCCAGAAAATCCAGCGTTTCACACCATTCTTCCGAGAGCGCTTCTTCGACCGACTCGCCGTAATAAAGTTTAAATTGCCCCTTGCCCTGCAACCCGTGAATGACCGGATACCCGAAGGTTTCCCGGCCGAAATCGACCAACGTTCCGCCGCCGAGCCGTTCCACACTCACCGGCTGCTGCGGTTCGGTGGCCAAGCGGAATTCCGAAGGCTTCTGCCCGGCATTCCGGAAGTGCCAAGATCCCGCAGGGACGTAAGTCGTAGCCGATGCGTCACTGACTTTTCCGCTCTCGTCGATCCATTCTTTATCTTCCGACGTGGCCAGCCAGGTCGAATCCGTAAAGACGGTTTTACCCCGGAGAAACAATGCGGGAGGAGTAGCCTGATTGAATACTTTGATCTTCAGGTGCTGTTCGCCGGCCGGAATAACCATTTTCCGCGGCTCGCCGAACTGAAATACCCCGTTCAATTTAACGTTATACCGGCCTTCTACGGCAATTTCGATCTCTTCCGGTTCGTTCAATGAAAATTTCTTACTGAATTCCACCATCGGGTAATGGTTGTCCGTTTTCCAGAAAGGCGGGAAAAAAGTTCCGCGTTCGGTGCGGCGGTTATTCATCTGATTGCCCAACCATATTTCATAGTCGCCCGGATACCAAATCGAGGTCGGCTCTTTGGCGTGCTTGTTCATAATTTTTTATTT
>JAJQAW010000194.1:2303-8616 GCA_021203585.1 Rikenellaceae bacterium | reverse complement strand
GAAAACCGGACTCGAAAAATTTCGGACTGCTCGGATACCGAACCGATCCCGGTGATTCCTGCACCGATACCCCGTGCCAGAATGTCGAACGAGCTGCCGCCGGCCAATCGGTGGAAATCCTGTTCGCTCAGCGTCAGAAAGGTGTCCGCTCCGGTATCCAGGAGTACATTCAGCACATTTCCATCGGAGAGCGAAATCCCGAAGACCGGCATCGTGCGGTTATCTTCGACGAATAGGGACATGTGGCGCAAGCCGATGACCGGCGGTGCCTCCGTCCGGTCGAGTGTGATCAGGCTCTCCCGCGAATCGATAGTCATCCGAAAATGCCGGAGAATATCGTTGCCGATCATTCCCCCGGCCCCGTAGCAGGTATAAATATCGCTTTCTACGATTAAGGCTTGCACCTGCAAGATGCCCTGTTCGGAACCGGGAAAAGACAACCGCTCGACGAGCGCCATCGGGTACTCCGCGGTTACGGAATTGACATCCGTAACACTCCGTACTCCGGCCGGGGGAAGTCCCAGTTGCCGGGCCAGCGCACCGGTTAAAGTCGTTTGACCGCCGGTATCGAAAATCAAAAATTCGGGAATCCCGTTGATCTCTACGGCAACGCGCATCTTTCCACCGATCGATTCATAGGGAATTTCAATGGGTTCGGCCTGCGCGGAAAGAAAGAATAACAGGGCCGGCAGCAAAAGAGAGAGTTGTTTCATGGACTTTAAAAAGAACGGGTTAGGGCATCTGCCGCCCGGATGGCCTGGTAGGCATTCACGATTCCTCCCGAGTGGCACAATTCTTCGTAAAAAAACAGGTCGTTGGCCGAACGTTCGATTTTGCCGTCCACCAGGATGCTGACTTGTTTTTCCAACTCTGCATCGTCCCTGCGGGTAACGTTCTCGATCAATAAAGAACGGATTTGAGCGGGAGTCAGTTCCGGATAATAGCTTTTGAGCAGCGCGGCAATCCCGCTGACTACCGACGCGGCTACCCGGGAACCGCTGGCCAGGCGGTAGGTATCGCCCGTATAGGAGGAAAAAATATTAACTCCCGGAGCATACAAATCCAGTGAAACCGCACCGTAATTACTTTCGGGCAGCGGATTTCTCGAGCTGTCCGAAGCGGCCACGGTCAGGATATTTTCCAGAACTCCATCGGCCAGGTTGCGATTAGGGTACATCGGGGTCCGGTCCAGGTCCAGGGCATAATCGGCAACCGGCAAGATGACCAATACGCCCTGCGAATCGGCATACCGGAGCGCCTGATCCACTCATAGTCCCTGTCCGGGCGGATACAACGTATTGCTCGGATTGAACTGGATGATATCGGCCCCGTTGTCGACCGCATAACGGATTGCCAGGGCCATATCCTTGAGATACGGTTCACCTGCCGCATCGGCTTCGATCCGCAGGGTCATGATTCGGACGCTATCGGCTATCCCTTTCATGCCCGTTTCGTTATCCCGGGCGGCCCCGATAATACCGGCATACAGGGTTCCCTCGCCCGCATTTTCACTCAATAGTTCCGAGTTGCCGTAACCTTTTTGATCGATATCCAGCGGGTCGTCGCCGATCCATTCCCGTTCGTTGCGGGGCATACGCTCCCATTCGGTACGGTAACTTTCCTCCATCATGGCCGGTTGTACTTCCCGCAGGGTATGCTTGACCTCTTCCCAATCGCCGGAGGGTGCGAATTGAAAGGCGATGCCGGTAAATACGATGCCCATTTGCCGCAGTTCGTCGTCGTTTTCCGGATCGGCCAGGGAGTTAAATTCCGCTGTTCCGATTTTCTGATCGGGAAAACGTTCTTTCAGCTGCCGGTCGAATTCATCCAGCAAATTGGCCCGCACATAATGCATAATCAATCCGCCTTGATGGGATTTTCCCAACGGAGATTCGGGCAGCACCACATACCGGTAATAATCGTATTCCTCCCGATCTTCCGAAGCCGGGACCGGCAGGAATTTTCCGGCGTGTGGATCGTACCGATAGAACTCTGTGCCGTTGGAGAGCAGAGTTCCGTATTTCTCGGTGAGTCGGAGGAATTCCCGGTCGCCAAACCGACACACCCGCTCGAGAACCCCGTCTATTCCATAACCCAGAAAATTCCATCCGTGCAAATCTCCCGGGTAGCCGTTTTGGTCGTTATCCAGTCCGTTGGCTTCTTCCCGGGGGTTGGTCCAAATCGAGCCGGCCAGGGCTTCGTGTTCCACATCGATTCCGGGGCCGATCAGGGCTACGGTCACCGTGCGAAGCGGTTTGCGCCCGGCCAGGTATTCGTAGGCCTGCGTTACTTCCGCACCGTATACGCTCTCCGTATCGAAGGATTTCAGGTGCCAGCCGGGTTCGGGAGCCGGTGCGGCAGCGGGTTGAAGGGGCTGTGCCCACCCCAAACCGCAAAACCACAGGGCGGAGAGAAGGATGACTATTTTTTCATTGATAACACTATTTTTTTTGGATTGAATTGATGAATGGCCGGTGTTACGGCCTGTCCGTGTAGGAGTGTTGGTAAAAAGAATCCGGTTATTCGGACTAAACAGGAATGACCGAAAAAAGAAGGTTTCCGGTCCTGAAAATCTTTTTTGCCAACCGTGTTAATAGACCGTGTAATCGACGGACTTTCCGGAAAGGTGTTTGGCCGAATCCGGGCTTACCGGAACCGTCGCTGCAGCCGGTGTGCTCCTTCCTAACCGCCTTATCCGGGCAAAAGGTCCACGCAGTGAACGGTTTGGGTGATCAAATCCATATCGATTCCGTGCTCCTCCAGAAGCCAGGCTTTGAGGACATTTTTCCGTTCGATGATAAAGGGATAATCCGCGTAATGGCCGTCGAAATCCAGGTAATACAGCATACTGCTGATGTAGGCTATAAAATCCCGCTTTCCCCGGACGTAAGCTGCCCCCGAAGCCTGACCGTAAAATTCTCCCAATGCTTCGTTGGTGGCTCCGCTGCGCATGTAGCAATATTCGGCAAATCCCAGCTTTTTGAAATAATTATCCTTATCGGAATCGTACGGGTAATAGGACAGCGTACCGCTTTGGTAATCCATTCCGGATTCGAAAGCGGCGGGAATATCCAGGTGAGCACGGTTGTAAGCCTGTTCGAAGAAGTGAAGAATCAGATGACTGCTCAGGAATCGAGCCGAGTCGAGGGATTCGTAATTCCATACCGTTTCGTCCGGACTGACAATCCAGAAATCGAACAGATCCCCCAGGGTGGCATAATAATAGAGGTAATACAGGCTCCGTTCCCGGGCCATTCCGAGCCGGAAATCTTTGGGTAGGTAAATGTATTGCGGAAAGGTTTTTTTGGCCAGCTCCCCGCTGATAGGGGTAAACACCCGGTCGTTCAACCATTCCGCGCATTTTAACAGATCGGTTTGTCCGGCGGAAAAGTAATCCGCCCGGTAGGAAAAACTAATGGCACTGGAACCCACCCAGGTCCGGTTGAAGTCGGCGTCGGTCCACGCTTGGTAGATGATCGTCGGACCGGCATTCCTCCAGATTTCGTAAAACAGTTCGTCCGCCGGGCCGTCATTTTCGGGAAACTGGAAGCGCGAAAGGTTTTCGAAACCGCTCGGCGTGAGTTCCTCTTCGGAAGAACATCCGGCCAGTATCCATAAGCCCGTGAGCAAAAGCAGGAACAATTTTTTCATGGTTCGTTTTAATTTATAGTGGATCCCTGGTAATATCCCGTTCTTTCGGTGATAAGAGGAATATCCTGTACCAAATCGCTGTTGGAATTGAGGATATTGAACGGCAAGGGCAGGGTATACATCGGATCTTCCGCTGTCAGGGTATAGCGGTAATACCCACCGATTTGAGCCCAATAATGGGTAATTTCCGGCATTCCGTAGCGGCGCAGGTCGAACCACCGGTGACTTTCCCAGCACAGTTCGCGCCGCCGTTCCTGGCGAACGAATTCGATCAGCACCTCGGCGCTCGGAAAAGCGGTAAGCGCAGTATACTCCGTAAAGCGATGCCGGCGCAGTTCATTCAATGCCGCTACAGCTTCCTCCGCGCTCGAGGGCTGACCGTTTCGGTAGAGCATGGCGTGGGCTTCGGCATAATTGAGGTAGGCTTCGGACAGGCGAAAGGCATTCCCGAATTGATTGCTTTCCTGGGGTGAAGCGGCCTCGTTGGCCTGAACGGCGTACTTGCCGTAAGCCCTCAGGACGGTCCGCTCCTCCGGCTCCTGGACCATATAATGGATCAAACGCAGGTCATCTTTTTCGAAGCAGGAAAGCAGCGAAGGGGAGGCCTGAAAATAATTTCTCGGAACGGTATCTTCCGTGTAAGACCGGATGTTGGTAAAGATATCCATATCGGATACCGAACCATAGACCCAGATGCATTCCGGATTATTGGCGTAACTGATGAAATTGTAATACCGGTTATTCTCCGGATCGGTAAAGATGCCGGCCAGGGAGAGCAGTGAAAATTGCTCGTATTCCATGACCTTTGCGGCATATTCCGCTGCCAGAGACCACTCTTCCATATAAAGATAGACCCGGGAAAGTAGCAGTTGTACCATCGGTAAACTGGTGCGGTAATCGGTCGACCACCGAACCCGGCCGCTTTCCCACAGTTCCGTATAAGCTTCTTCGGCCGCATGCAAGTCTTGGAGGATCAACTCGTACACTTGGCCCACCGTATTGTGGGGAAAAGCGCGGTCCTCGATCGATGCGGTCGTTTTGAGTGGTACGGCCAACGCGTTCGGATCGTAATTGTACGGTTTGCCGTAAAGGTTGGCCAACTGCAAGTACAGGAATGCCCGCAAGGCGTGGGCCTGCCCGATCACGTTAAGTTTTTCCCAGTCTTCTCCCGTCACATGATCGATCATATCCAAGGCCGCGTTGGGTCCTTTCAGATGCTGGTAATATGAGGAATAACAGTCGTAATAATTACTTCCGGCTTCATACATCCGCGTGGAATAATCCGTCAGCCAGGTAAAGAGCGATTGAATCGCCACGGCGTCCGCGTAGGGATTACTGGCGGCTGTGGCTCCGGGGAATAAGGTACCCGCTACATCGTCGTCCAGGATATTCACCATTCCGAAAAGGTGTTTCACGTTGGTGGGGCTTGGATAACCCTCTCCCAGGATCATTTCATTGAGATGTTCTACCGTTTTGGGAGTCATTTCACTGTTCGATTTGGGTTCCAGAAAATCGGAACAGGAAACCAATCCCAGCGTGGCGATCCACAGCGGTATAAAATTGTATTTTTTCATGGATTCAGGGTATGGAATTAAAAACCGATATCGAGACCGAAGGTAAAGGAGCGCGGAGTGACGGAGGTTCCGGTCTCCGGGTCCATTCCTTTGAATTTACGGCTCTTGAGAACAAAAACGTCTGTGGTAGAAAGGGATACACCCAGTCGCTGGATGCCCAATCCTTCCAGTATTTTTTTCGGGGCGAACCAACTCAATTGAATATTCTTACACCGGAGATAATTGCCGTTTACCCGTCGGATGCTGGAGCTATCCCACATGGTGATCAGGGAGTTGGTCATGCCCGACGGATCGACCGGAGAGCCACTGAGTCCTACCCGGGGAACGACCGTCCACTGCTCGTCGCCGATGTACCGCCACCGGTTGTTTAACTCCCAGGAGAGATTGACGTCCGGGTCGGGCAGATAGCCGAAGGCCAGTTGATCGGTAAAAGGAGTGGGGAGCATTTGGGTTTGACCCAGTATAGCTGCAAATTGGGTATTGAGTACGAAACTTTTGTAGGATAAGCGGAAAGTAATTCCGGAAGTGATGCTGGGCAGCCGGCTTCCCGCGTAAACCAGGAAATCGAGGTAGGAGAGTTCTTCGTCCGTCGTGTTGTAATTGATTCGGTTGAACAGCGGAGTTCCGTTCGAATCGAGTCCCTGGAAGTCGTAGGCCCAGAAATCCCCCACGGCGTATCCCTTTTCCAGGATGCGGTCGGTCTGACAGTTAAGGTAGCTGGTGGTATTGATGTTGTAATCGAGGGTTTCCCGTATTTTCGCAACCCGGTTCCAGTTTTTCGAGAAGTTCATCGAAACGGTCAGGTTGAAGTCTTTGCTTCGGATGGGAGGATTGAGGTGTACGGTGGCTTCGAAACCCTCGTTGATAATGTGGGTGCCGTTGATGGGTACGTTTACCGTAACCACGTAATGTTCTCCCACGGTTACCCGGCTCACTGCATTGCTCTCCGAGCTGTAAAACTCGAAAGCGCCGTTGATCAGGTTGTCGAAAATCCTCAAGTCCACCCCGGCGTTGAAATGGTAGGTTCTTTCCCAATTCAGATTGGGATTGGCCAATCGAGATATGGTCGTGGAATACTGGTTGTAGAC
>JAJQAW010000194.1:0-2293 GCA_021203585.1 Rikenellaceae bacterium | reverse complement strand
AAATCTGGTTTGAGAACGGATCTGCCGAAGCGATGTAAAACAGCATATCCGGACTGAGCGCTTCCAGGGCGTTTCCCTGTAGACCATAGGTGGCCCGGATCGAAAGCAAATCCAGCCAACGGGCCTTACCCTCCATGAAGGGCTCTTCGGTCATTCTCCACATAAAACCCAGGGAATAAGTAGGGTCGAATCGTTTGGATTGGTCGATGCCGAAGGTGTTGGACATATCGTTTCGCAGGTTGGCGTTGACCACATAGCGGTTGTTGTAGGAGTAGGCCAACGTGGCGAATATGTTCAATTCATTGGTGGTGTAATCCGTCGAGGTGAAGCCTCCGTTGTATAATCGTTCGAAAATACCGAGGTCGGGCACGGAAGCGCTTCCGATGGGGATGATATTCCCGTTGGGCCGGGTTACCTGTTGTCCCCGGATTTTGTCGTACCCGTATACGGTGGTAAATTTGGAAAGCCGTTCGGACGAGCGCAGTTCGAAGGCGGCCATGGCATTTAGGCTGTGCACCTGGTTGAAGGTTCTGGAAAAGATCAGTTTGTTTTGCAGCTCCCAGGTTTTGAGTTGAGAATGATCCAGGTTCAATTCTCCCCCGAAGGGCAACAGTACTGCGTTGTATTCCTCGTCCGAGGAATCGGCCGTGGTTCCTAAATATCCTTTGTAATACCGGGCCACATAGGTGCTGTTTTCGCTCGCATACGCTTCCACGTTCTTCGAATTGACACCGATACCTCCTGTAAATTCATATTTAAGCCATTCCGGCAGCACCTCCCACTGGAAAGTCAGGTTGGCCTGCACCATCGGATTGGTTACCTGCGAATACGTGTTCTCCATTTCGTTGAGAATGTTGTAGGGAAGACCGCTCTGCTGGGTGTTGGTATTGTAGGTATAGTTGATCCGCTGCTGATAAAACACCGGATTACCGGCCTGATCGTACAGAGGAATAGCCCGGCTGGTGGTAATGGCGTAGGTGAGGGGATTTACCCCTACCGCGTAGCCGGTGGTCGTGGAATAGGTACCGGATAGGGAGCCTTCGAAGCGCACTCGGTCGGACAGTTTTACTCCGACGTTGATTCTTCCGGACAGCCGTTCGGTATCGTTTCCTTTTTCGATCCCGTTTTGTTTGTAATAACTCATCGAAGTGCGGTAAGTCACATTGCTCGTGCCCCCGGAAACACTGAGGTTGTAATTTTGGCTGAACGTGTTGCGGGTCAGGGTTTTCAACCAATCCGTATTGGTCGTTTCCAGAAAGGCGTATTGACTGGCAAAATACTCTTCCGTGATCTTTCCGTTGAGGAACATGTACATCAGTCCCTCGTACGAATAAATCTGTTCGATCGGCAGCTGGGAGTAGCGGTTGCCCGCGTCGTATTCGTCTTTGCTGAAATTGATCCGGTCTTTGGAATTCATCAAGTAATAATTCTCGTAGGTCGGTCGCAGGGTAAGGCTGAAATTGGAGGAGAAGTTGATATTGGTCCGATCCGAAGTTCCCCGTTTGGTAGTAATTACGATCACTCCGTTGGAAGCCCGCGAACCGTACAGTGCGGTAGCCGAAGCGTCCTTGAGCACGGTGATGGTTTCGATATCGTTAGGGTTGAGCCAGGAGATCTGGTTGCCTAAAAATTCATTGACCACATTCAGATCGTCGATTCCCGTAAGCAGGGAGTTCCCGTTCAATTCCCCCATGTCCTGTTGGATGATCCCGTCCACGACCCATAACGGCTCCGAGCTTCCCAGTAAGGTGGAGGTTCCCCGCAGGGTCACTTTGGAGGTCGAACCTGCCCGGATCGAAGGAGAGGTAACGATCAGGCCCGCGACCTGTCCCTGCAGCATTTTGTCGATCGAGGAATAGGCGGAAATCAGAATATCGTCCGCTTTCAATTGGGTGAAAGCGCCGACCATATCCTTGCGGCTGATGGTCTGGTATCCGGTCACCACCACCTCGTCGATGGCTTTGCTGTCTTCCCGGAGGGTGGCGTCGAGCACCGTTTGGCCGGTAAAATTGACCTTGAGCGGTTCCATGCCCATCATGGAGAATACGATGACCGGCGCTCCATCCAGGGCTTGGGCCGGGAAGCGGAACATGTATTTACCGGCTTGATCCGTCACGGTTCCGTAAACCGATCCCTCCAGGACTACATAGGCTCCGGGAATGGGTTTTTTCGCAGGGTCCGTGACGGTTTCTTGTAAAATCAGCATCGGGTTTTCGCCCTGAGAATCCTGCTGAGCGGTCAGCCGGCCGGGTAAGAATAGCCATAGCGGGATGACCCAGGCTAAGAACGGGAG
>JAJQAW010000355.1 GCA_021203585.1 Rikenellaceae bacterium | reverse complement strand
ACAACCACCAACAAGCGGATACCGGAACCAAAATGATCCACGTCGGCAAGAATACCCGTAGCCGGATCGTCTCCAAAGGGATTTCCGCCGGACGGAGCCAAAACAGCTACCGGGGATTGGTGCGCGTGGCCAAAAAGGCGGAGAATGCCCGGAATTTCTCGCAGTGCGATTCGCTGTTGATCGGCGATCGGTGCGGCGCCCATACCTTTCCATACATCGACGTCCATAATAAAACCGCTCAGGTAGAACACGAGGCGACCACTTCCAAGATCGGTGAAGATCAACTCTTTTACTGCAACCAACGGGGTATTTCGACCGAAGACGCGGTAGGGTTGATCGTCAACGGTTATGCCAAAGAGGTGCTGAACAAACTGCCGATGGAATTTGCCATGGAAGCGCAGAAATTATTATCCCTCAGTCTGGAGGGTAGTGTCGGATAAATAAGAAAAACAGATATGTTGTTGAGCGTAAAAAATCTTCACGTCAAAGTCGGGGAGAAAGAGATATTGAAAGGTATCGATTTACAGGTCCATGCCGGAGAAGTACACGCAATTATGGGGCCGAACGGCTCCGGTAAAAGCACCTTTGCCTCCGTTCTGGCCGGAAACGAAAAATTCGAGGTCACCGAAGGAGAAGTCCTCTACCGAGGAAAAGACCTACTGGCTATGAGCATCGAAGACCGTGCCCGGGAAGGCTTGTTTATCGGTTTCCAGTATCCGGTGGAAATTCCGGGAGTCAGCATGATGAATTTCATGCGGCAAGCCCTGAACGAACAACGCAAATACCAGGGGCTGGCACCGCTTACGGCTGTCGAATTCCTTCAACGGAGCAAGGAAAAAGCGGCGGTCGTGGAACTGGAGGCCAAAATGACCAACCGTGCTGTAAACGAGGGATTTTCGGGTGGAGAAAAGAAGAAAAACGAGATTTTCCAAATGGCGATGCTCGATCCTAAGCTGGCCATCCTGGATGAAACCGACAGCGGGCTGGATATCGACGCGCTGCGGATCGTGGCCTCGGGGGTCAATCAATTGTGCCACTCGGACAACGCGACCGTTGTGATCACCCATTACCAGCGGTTGCTGGACTACATTGTGCCGGATTATGTGCATGTGCTCTACCAGGGGCGGATCATCAAATCCGCCGGTAAAGAGTTGGCCCTCGAACTGGAGGAAAAAGGGTACGACTGGCTCATCAAAGATTACCAATAGGCCGCTATGCGTACGATTGAACAAAAACTGGCCGATCTCTATTTCGCCAACCTCGATCTGCTGGAGGAGGGACTACCGGCTGCCGTGAACCGGCACCGGAGCGACGCGATACAGAATTTTCACTTGATGGGGTTACCTTCCCAAAAGAATGAAAAGTACAAGTATACCGATATTCGGTCCCGGTATGCCGCAGATTATGAAAAGTTTTTTACTCCTTTCGGCGCCTGGGACGATTCCTGGCAGCCGCTGGTCGGAGAGGCGTTTACGGTTCGGCTCCTGAACGGGTATGTTTACGGAGAGGAGCGGTTGATCGCGCTCGAAAACGGCATCCTGTACGGCAGCCTTCGCACGGCCGCAGAAAGGTGTCCCGAATTGGTTGAAGAATACTATAACCGACTGGCCGGCAAGGGTTCCGATGCAGTCAGTTCACTCAATACTGCGTTTACCCAGGATGGTCTTTTTGTCTACCTTCCCCGCCATACGGCGGCCGGGAAACCGGTGGTGGTCATACAGGGATGCCGGAGCGAGGAGAGCGCGCAGGTTTATCACCGGGCGCTAATCATAGCCGAAGAGAACGCGCAGGTACAAGTGGTCTTTCAGTCGACGGACGCGGACGAAACGCCGTTTTTAATCAACTCGCTTACCGAAGTATTTGCCGGCCAGGGAGCAAGGATTGAAATCGTGGATGTGATCTCCGAAAACAACCGCTCGACCCACCTTTCTAATCAGTATGTACGGCAGGAGAAGGACAGTTGGGTGCAAACCGTATCGGTGCATGCCGAGGGCGGAGTGATCCGAACCGACACTTCGACCTACCTGGAAGGGAAAGGTGCGGAAAACCATATGCACGGCCTGTTTATGGCCGGAGAGGGCGAACACCTGGATAGCCATACCAACATCGAACACCGGGCGGCGGACTGCATCAGCTACGAGGATTTCCGGGGTGTAGCATCCGGCGACGGGGTGGGCGTATTCAACGGAAGGATACTCGTAGCGCAGGATGCTCAACGCACGCAGGCCTTTCAGGAAAACCACAACCTGCTCCTGAACGACGATGCGGCGATCCACACCAAGCCGCAGCTCGAGATTTATGCCGATGATGTCAAATGCAGCCACGGGGCTACCGTCGGGCAATTGGACGAACAGGCCGTATTTTACATGCGTCAGCGTGGAATCGGCCAGCAGGAAGCCCGCAAACTCCAGTTGTACGGATTCGTACGGACCATCATCGATAAGATCACCCTGCGGAAAGTGGCCGAAGCTGTGGACGGCCTGGTCACCGCAAAAATCGACCGGCTGTAATGTTGGATGTACTCAAAATACGGCAGGATTTCGGCATCCTTAGCCGGGAAGTCTACGGAAAGCCGTTGATCTACCTGGACAGCGGGGCCACCGCGCAAAAGCCTCAGTGCGTGATGGATAAAACAACTCAGCTCTACTCGCAGTTAAATGCCAATATCCACCGCGGCGCCCACTACCTGAGCGACCGGACCACCGCGGAGTATGAAGCCGCCCGGGAAACCGTCCGGCGTTTTATTCACGCGGCTTCAACCCGTGAAATTGTATTTACCAGCGGTGCGACCCTATCGATCAATACCATCGCTTACAGTTACGGGGAAAAATTTGTCCGGGAAGGGGATGAAGTGATCGTTTCCGAAATGGAGCATCATTCCAACATCGTTCCCTGGCAACTGCTTTGTCAACGGAAAAAGGCCACGATCCGGGTACTTCCTTTTTCCGACGACGGAAGTCTGCGGATCGACCTGCTGCCCGAACTGCTCAACGAGCGGACACGGATTGTAGCCGTAACGCAAGCCTCCAATGTATTGGGAACGCGCCCCGATCTAGAATCGGTGATCCGTACGGCGCACGCCGCCGGGGTGCCGGTGCTGGTGGACGGATGCCAGGGCATCGTACACGGAGGGGTAGATGTGCAGGCGCTGGATTGCGACTTTTACGCCTTTTCCGGTCATAAGCTTTACGGACCGACCGGCATAGGCGTACTGTATGCCAAGGAAAAATGGCTGGAGGAGCTTCCGCCTTTCCTCGGAGGAGGAGACATGGTAGGTACGGTGTCCTTTGAAAAAACCACGTGGGCCGACCTACCCTTCAAATACGAAGCGGGAACCGCCAATTTTATCGGGGCCATCGGCCT
This sequence comes from Rikenellaceae bacterium, assembly GCA_021203585.1. Taxonomy (GTDB): domain Bacteria; phylum Bacteroidota; class Bacteroidia; order Bacteroidales; family Rikenellaceae; genus JAJQAW01. The sequence goes on along the minus strand of JAJQAW010000355.1, from coordinate 5,266 downwards.
GGCCGAAGCGATCCGTTACGTAGAAAATCTCGACCCGCGAGCGATCGGGGAGCACGAACACCGGTTGTTGGAACATGCCACATGCCGTCTTTCGGCTATTGAAGCGTTGCAGATCTTCGGCCGCACGCCGGAAAAATGCAGCATCCTGTCGTTCAACATCGACCGGGTGCATCATCTGGACATCGGCGCGATGCTCGATAAAACCGGAGTCGCGGTTCGTACCGGCACCCACTGCGCCGAACCGTTGATGACCCATTACGGTGTAACGGGCATGGTGCGGGCCTCGCTGGCGATGTATAACACCCTGGAAGAGATCGATATATTTGCGGACAACTTAACTAAAATAGCCGCCATGCTGCGGTCGTGAACCGATATGCTGCTGCACGAAAAACTCAAGCCCTACCGGATCATTTTAGCCAGTCAATCTCCGCGCCGCCAGCAGTTGTTGCGGGATGCGGGTATCGATTACCAGCTGGCTACCGGCTACCGGGTGGATGAAATTTACCCGGAAACGCTTCCCGTTGAAACCGTTCCGGCGTATTTATCCGAACTCAAATCCCGGGCTTATCCCTTCCCGTTGGATGATATCGATATCCTCGTCACGGCCGATACGGTAGTTTGCCTGCAAGGCGAGATCATCGGTAAACCCGCCGACCGGCAGCAGGCCGTCGCAATCCTCAGCCGGCTCTCCGGCAACCGCCATACGGTGATTACGGGCGTTACGCTGCGGGCGGCGCGAGCGGCCCATACGTTTTCCGTCACTTCCGATGTGTTTTTCCGCTGCTTAACCACTGAAGAAATCGAATATTACATCGACCGATATCAACCCTACGATAAGGCGGGAGCCTACGGGATACAGGAGTGGATCGGATATGTCGGCATCCGGCGCATCGAAGGATCCTTTTACAATGTCATGGGCCTTCCCATCCAACAACTGTATATTAAATTAAGTGAATTTTTAGCAGATATACAAGGAAAATAAGGCGGTTTTACGTAGATTTGTAAGCCTGAACCGAAATTGGCTTAATAATCGATAACCTTATGAGAAAACGTTTTACACTGCTTTTGATCCTCCTGCTGGGTTTCGGCTCGGTACGGGCGGATGAAGGAATGTGGCTTCCCAACCTGATCGGAAAGCTGAAAATCAAAGATATGCAGGCACAGGGCTTTCAGCTGACGGCGAAAGACCTGTACGATGTGAATGAAGGTTCGCTCAAAGATGCGATCGTCCGTTTCAGCAGCGGATGTACCGGCGAACTGGTTTCGGCCGACGGGCTACTGCTGACCAACCACCACTGCGGATACGGTCAAATCCAGGCCTACAGCAGCGTTGAAAACGATTACCTGACTCACGGTTTCTGGGCCATGAGCCGGGAGCAGGAATTGCCTAACCCCGGCCTGAAAGTCAGTTTCCTGGTGCGTATGGACGACGTCACGAAACAGGTGCTGCGGGGAGTCCGACCTTCCATGACCGAACAGCAGCGGAGTGATAAGATTGCGGAAAACAGTTTGGCTATCGAAGAAAAAGCCGCCGCGAATACCCATTACCGGGCATCGGTCGAACCGTTTTATTACGGAAACCAATACTTCCTGTTTGTATACGAGGATTTCGAAGATGTACGCCTGGTCGGTGCGCCGCCCTCGTCCATCGGAAAATTCGGAGGAGATACAGATAACTGGATGTGGCCACGCCATACCGGTGATTTCTCTATCTTCCGAGTTTATGCCGGACCGGACAACAAACCCGCGCCTTATTCGCCCGAAAACGTCCCTTATCAACCCAAACGATTTTTAACGGTATCTACACAGGGGGCAGCCGAAGGCGACTTCACATTTGTTTACGGATTTCCGGGCCGCACGTACGAATACATTACCTCTGAAGCGGTACGGTATATGGTTGAAAAAGGAAATCCGCATAAGATCAACCTGCGCACGATCCGCCTGAATATCATGTCCGAAGAACAGGAGAAGAGCGTTCAAACCCGCATTCAATACGCTTTCAAGCATGCCCGGGTGGCCAACTCCTGGAAGAAATGGCAAGGGGAAATGAAGGGGCTCATCCGACGGAATGTAATCCGGGAGAAAGAGGAGGCGGAACTCGATTTTATGGCTTGGGCACAGAATAAAAAGGAATATGCTCACGTATTACCCGAACTCAATGCGCTGTACCGGGAGCTGGAACCGTATGCTTTCGCACGTGATTATGTCAATGAAACGTACGGGGCTATCGAATTGGTCGGTTTAGCTACGACACTGATCACGCCCGATATGACCGAGCTGGATGAACGGCAGTGGAATAACCTGCATAATTACGTGGCCGATTTCTTCAAAAACTATTCCCCGGTGATCGACCGGAGGACCGCTATTCGCATGCTGCAGGAATATGACCGCAATGTGCCGGAAATGTTTCAACCGGCCATTCTGGCCGACTATAAAAACCAATACGGTTCGATCGAGGCTGCGGTCGACGATTTATTCGACCGAACGATGTTTGTATCGCAGGATCAGATCGAAGAGCTGTTAAAGCTGGATCCGGAGGCCATCAACGTGGCCGTCAAAGCCGATCCCGTAGCCCAATTATACCAGGACTTCAATCGATTGTACCGTTCGGGAATTTTACCGGAATACAACCGCATAAACCGCGAAATTACACCGCTTTATCGGGTTTATATGAAGGGCATGATGGAACGCGAAAAGAGTCGAATTTTCTATCCGGACGCCAATTCCACCCTGCGCATTGCCTACGGAAAAGTAAACGGCTATGCCCCGATGGATGCGGTGTATTACGAGCCATACACCTCGATCGAGGGGATCATGGAAAAGGATGATCCCCATGTATACGATTACGACATCCCCCAGAGCCTTCGCGATCTCTATGCGGCTAAAGACTACGGCCGCTGGAAAGTAAACGGATCGGTTCCGGTTTGTTTTATCGCCACCAACCACACGACGGGAGGTAATTCCGGTAGTCCGATCCTCAATGCCAAAGGGGAACTGCTCGGACTGAATTTCGACCGAACCTGGGAGAGTACCATGAGCGATGTGCGGTATGATCCGGAAATTTGCCGAAATATCTCAGTCGATATCCGGTATGTACTTTTTGTGATCGATAAGATCGGCGGTGCAGGCTACCTGCTGAATGAAATGCGATTCGCCGAGTGATCTTTTTAAAAGATGAAATACCCAAAGAGCGGATTTTTCCGCTCTTTTTTTAATCCATTTTAATATATGTTCATAGTATCTGTCATTAAATTGCCCAAGGAGTAAGTAAGAATTCTTTGCGGCCATGACCATGAAGAGGGAAATTTTCCCATGAATGGAAATTAATTTTATTTAATTTTTGCAACCGGTGGCCAATCTCAGTGGAAAGTTCGCTTCTTTTTAATTCTATCGAGCCTTTCATTGATCATAGAGAAGATGCTTTACTTCTGTTTTTTGGAGATATCGATTCCGTAAAGAAAAACTCACCAGGACAATCAAAATAGAAACCAACCTAAAATAATTAAGCGGGCGGTCCCGTTTGATAGACAAGTAAAATAACCCGTGTAGACGGAAAGGAATTCCGCAAAACAAGAAGTAGTTCCATCGCAGCGAAAAAGAAGTATTATTTTTGTACTGCAATTACAGAAAAGCTTGGAAAAGAATTAACTTTGGAACAAAATATTTAATAAAAAAGAATGAATATGACACTTTGGATTATTTTAGGGATTATCGTCCTGCTGGTTATCATCGTCGTATCGGCCTACAATAAGCTGGTCAAGTTACGCAACCACCGCGAAAACGCTTTTGCGGATATCGATATTCAATTGAAACAGCGCCATGACCTGATTCCACAGTTGGTGGAAACGGTTCGGGGTTACGCCACCCATGAAAAGGAGACGTTGGATCGGGTAATAGCAGCCCGCAGCGGGGCTATGGCGGCTCGTATCATCGACGATAAGATTGTAGCCGAAAATCAACTGAGCAACGCGCTGGCCGGCCTGCGGGTTACGTTGGAAGCGTATCCGGACCTGAAAGCCAACCGGAACTTTTTGCAGCTGCAGGAAGAAATTTCCGATGTGGAAAACAAACTGGCAGCCGTTCGCCGCTACTTCAACTCGGCAACCCGCGAGTACAACAACGCGGTGGAGACTTTCCCGTCGAATATCATTGCCGGAATGTTTAACTTCAAAAAAGAAATATTCTTCGACTTAGGCGACAACCGCCCGAGTCTAGAAGAAGCTCCGAAAATCCAGTTCTGATTATGCAATACGTTGGAATACAGACCCAAAAGACCCGGAATAACCTGCGTTCACTGTTGTTGCTGGTGCTTTTTCCCATCCTGGTAGCGGCTTTGTCGTGGGTGTTCTGTTACCTGCTGGTTTGGTTGGGGACGGATACCGAACACTACGGTACTTCTTCGATTCTGCCGACGACAAATTACCTGTTTATCGACAGTCTGCCGATTGTTCTGGGAGGGGTTTTACTGTGGTTTGTGATCGCATATTTTATCAATACCAGCATTATCAACAACGCCGTACATTCCAAACCGCTCGACCGACGGGAGAATAAGCGGGTATACAATTTGGTGGAAAACCTTTGCATCGCCAAGGGAATGGCCATGCCGATGGTGAATGTGATTGAAGATCAATCACTCAACGCGTTTGCCAGCGGCATCAACAAAAAAACCTATACGGTAACCTTGACCCGGGGCATCATTGACCGTCTGGACGACGATGAACTGGAAGGCGTTATCGCTCATGAGTTATCCCATATCCGGAACAACGATGTCCGCCTGCTAATCGTATCGATCGTATTTGTCGGAATATTCACCATGATTTCCCAAATCGCCCTGCGTTCGGTTATGTACGGCCGGTTCAGCAACCGGGGGAAAAACGGTGGGGGAGTAATCGTACTGCTTCTTTTGGTAGCGATCCTGGCGGCTATCGGTTACTTTTTCGCGACCATGATGCGGTTTGCCATCTCCCGGAAACGGGAATACCTGGCCGATGCCGGAGCGGCGGAAATGACCAAAAATCCGTTGGCCCTGGCCAGTGCTCTTCGCAAAATATCCGGAAATCCGGATGTCGAATCGATTTCCCGGGAGGATGTGGCTCAATTGTTTATCCAGCATCCGTTGAAAAGCGACAAAAAAAAGGGATTCTCCTCTTTGTTCGCAACCCATCCGCCGATCGACCGAAGAATTGAAGTCTTGGAGCGGTTCTAACATTCTTGAACTTTTTACTTTAAAAGCACCCGAATCCCCGGGTGCTTTTTTGTTTTTACA
>JAJQAW010000209.1 GCA_021203585.1 Rikenellaceae bacterium | reverse complement strand
TGCGAATCGATAAAATCACCGTGCAGGATAAACCGGATGTCGGGAGCAGTGAGAATCCCGACCTTTATTTGAGGTTCCTGGCTAAACATGCTTTTAAATCTTTTTCGATCCGTTCCCATTGGGTCCGGCCGGGGACCACCTGTGAGAATAAATCGGTAAGTAAGGAAACGGAGGTACGCTGATAATCTTCCTGGCGGACGGTAATCCATACGCCGGCCATATCGATGGCGCCCGGGCTAAACAGGAATCGAGAGTCATCCCGGGCATAATACTGCCGGGGTCGGTGGGCTGTGCGGGGGAAAAAAACGAGGGTATATGTGCCGGAATCGTACCAGCACAAGGCGTTCAATTGTGCTTCGTCCGGTTGGGAAAAGTGGGTTTTGAGTCGGTTCAGCACCCGTTCGGCCGATGCGGCCGTCACTGCCGCAGAGGTACTTTCGAAAACCAGTGTAGTACGGAGGTACTTGTCTGCCGTCCAGAGCGTCAGATCTCTGTCCTGATGCAGAATATGCCGCTTGCCCCATTTCGGAAGTTCCTTTACCGCGGGAAGCATCCCCTTTTTTACCGCCTGAAAATGAAAGTGATCGGGTGCAGAAGCTCCGCAGCGCGCTCCGTTGAATGTAACCACAAATTCGGGTAACTCGGTCGAAAGGGCCAGCATATCCTCGATTTTTCCACTCAGGTATTGCGGAATATGGGCCAGGGTGGCGATGGTCAGGTGCGGATCGAAAATCGGGTAGGGATTGACCAACAGTTCATACCTGTTCCAGCGAAGGCTCTTCTGTCGAGCAGGTCGGTTGGAAGCACACAAAAAGCAGGGCCGCTCCAGGGGTTTTTCTACCGGTGCCGCGGTGGATCGTGCCCGCTCGGGGTTGAACTGTATGGTGAACCTAAAGGTGCCGAAATCCAAATTTTTGGTTTGCATTTGCTGCAATCCGGCATAATTGTTCCGGGCCGTTTCCCACAACCCGATCTGACCGGCAATCAGCCGATCCACTCGTTCTTGCAGTTCACTCATGGTTCATTGCGGCATTTTGCTGCTGTCGGGCAAGCAGTTCGATCGTGCGCAAGGAATCTTTATACCGATTGTGAGCATTGGTTTTTTCGATGCTCAGCGCAGCGTCGGAGTTGCCCTCCCACCGTCGGCAAAGGTAAAGCGGCTCGTAAATCCGGCCAATCCGGAACTTTCGGGAAACAGCCAGTCCCACCGCGTAATCTTCTCCGTAAGAGGTATTGGGGAAGCCGATTTGGCGGATGATCGGGACGTAAAAGGCGCGGGGAGCTCCCAGTCCGTTGATCCGCAAAGCGTTGTTCGGTCCATTCTCCGGCGTCCATTCGCGGTGATCGATCAGACCGGGCGGCAGGGTGTATAAATCGAAATCCACCATTCGATAACTGCCGATGACCATCGCGCATTGTTCTTGGTAAAAAAGGGCTGCGATTCGTTGCAGTGCGGAATCATCGATATACAGGTCGTCGCTGTCCAGTTGCACGGCAAACCGCCCGCAATGAGGAGATCGTACCGCCTCGTTCCAGCATCCGCCGATGCCCAGCGTACCGCTCGAGGGGATCCAATGAATCAATCGGTCGTCTTGTGCCGCGATTCGGCGGAGGATTTCCGTCGTTCCGTCGGTCGAATGGTTATCCATCACAATTACATTAAACGGTTTCTCCAGTCGCTGGGAGAGCGCGGAATGAACAGCATCCGAGATGGTACGCGCTCGGTTCTTCACCGGGATCACCACGCTGCATTCCACCGTAAAATCACCCTGCCGAACGTCGGTATCCGGACGAACGGGCGCGAGCCAACCGCCGGTTGCCTGTAAGTGCACGGTACAGGCCTGTTCCATTTCCAGTTGTACTTCCCGGTTGCGCGGGTCGACGTAGTCGAACTGCTTCAGACCGGATTGCCGGAAATCTTTGCGTGCAGCCGTGTAGAGGGCTTCCGGCAGGTAAAAAAGCCTCCCTATTCGGGATAAACGCAAGTGTAAATCGTACAGGGCCGCAAACCGGTAGCCGGTATCCATGTTCCGTACCGCCTGCCGTACCGCTTCGGTGCGGAATAATGCCGCCGGACCGAAGTCGAAATCATCCCGGAGGCTTCCGGGCTGGTATTCGATCGTCGGGTGCGGGTGCAGGTGATTGCCGTCCGATTCCAAATAATCGGAATAAACCATCACCGCATTCGTATCCTGCATCACTTGTTTGAACCGGTTTTTAGCGCCCGGTGAAAAGTCGAGGGCCGTATCGTTCCGCATCATCAGTATATAAGGAGTCTCGGCCCGGCTAACCAATTCCCTCAGCTGTGCCGTCGAACAAAGAGCGGGAAGGTACGCGTAGAATATATCGGGTGGCATCGTATTCATGAATCCAAAATTAAAAATTTATCGGCAAATGCCATACTCCCGGCTAAAATGATATCTTTGCCTTAACCTAAAATACATCTATGAACGAAGATAAACTGAACCTGCTTTGGACGACCGATCATCCGGAGCAATTTTTCCATATGGCAGCCATGTACACGCTCAACAGTCAGGCGCGGGGTTGGTGGAAACAGGTGAACCTGATCATCTGGGGCCCTTCAGCGCGGCTGGCCGGAACCGATCCCAAAATTCAAACCGAACTCCGGGAAATCCTGGCTGCCGGAGCCACCGTGGAAGCCTGCAAAGATTGTGCGGACCGGTACGGAGTGTCGGAAGTACTGGAAAAAATCGGCGTGAGGGTGCGTTATATGGGGGAGCCGATGACCGGATACCTGAAAAACGGTGAAAAATTCCTGACTGTATAAAAGTATGATCGTTCTTGCCGACAGTGGATCGAGTAAAACCGAATGGGTCTTTGTGGATCAGGGCGTAGTACGTACCGTGCTTACGGACGGCATCAATCCCATGCATATGCCTGCCGCTGAAATTGAAAAGGTATTAAACGCCGGTCTTTCTCCGGCTGCCGAACGGACGGATGCGGTTTACTTTTACGGTTCGGGTTGTATTCCCGCTCAGTATTCCGTGCTCAACGGCCTGCTGATGCGATTTTTTCAAACCGACCGGGTGGTCGTGGAGAGTGATTTGCTCGGAGCTGCCCGGGGATTATTAGCAAAAAAGGCCGGGATCATCTGTATTTTGGGTACGGGCTCCAACTCCGCTTTTTATGACGGGCAACAAATCGTGCAAAATACTCCGCCGCTGGGCTATATTTTAGGCGACGAAGGGAGCGGCAGCGACCTGGGAAAGCGGTTTATCGGCGATTTGTTGAAGGGATTGCTTCCCCAGGAACTGACCGAACTATTCTACCGGGAATACCCTTTGCAGTATACGGAGATCCTCGAATCGGTCTACCGTAAACCGGGGGCCAATCGGTTTTTGTCCCGATTCTCTCCGTTTTTGCAGGCTCAGATGCATCATCCGTCGATCCGAACACGGATAGAACAGGGGTTTTCCGAATTTATCGAACGGAATTTACTGCGGTACGAACCCATCCGCACCCTACCCGTTTGTTGTACCGGCAGTGTGGCTTATTTTTTTCGACCGGTACTGGAAGAGGTCCTGCGCCGACACGGTTTATGTGTCGGGAAAATCGAGCGAACGCCGATGCAGGGCTTGATTCGGTATCATGGGGATTCAAAAATCTGATATGATTAAAACAACGGAACAGCCGTCTCCTTACGATGGCCTCGAACAAATGCCGGTGAGTAGCCTGCTGAGGGCGATTCATACCGAAGACGGTAAAATCCATGGGGCCGTCGAAAAGGCTCTGCCCATGATCGAACAGTTCATCGAACAGATCGTGCCCCGTATGCAGCGGGGCGGCCGGTTGTTTTATATCGGTGCGGGTACCAGCGGACGGTTGGGAGTGCTCGACGCCTCGGAAATGCCGCCGACCTACGGAGTTCCGCAGGGTCTGGTCATCGGATTGATTGCCGGCGGGGACGGAGCGATCCGACGCGCGGTGGAGGGAGCCGAAGACGATCCGGAGAGGGCCTGGCGGGATATTTCCGCATTCCACCCTACTGCGGAGGATACGGTAATCGGGATCGCCGCTTCCGGCACCACCCCGTATGTGGTGGGAGGATTGCAAAAAGCCCGTCAGGCCGGACTGTTGACCGGTTCGATTACCTGTAATGCGGCGTCTCCGGTTGCTCGGGCTTCGGAATTCCCGGTCGAAGTCATCGTAGGTCCGGAGTTTGTGACCGGAAGCACCCGCATGAAATCGGGAACGGCGCAGAAAATGGTCCTCAATATGATCTCCACTACCGTGATGATTCGGTTGGGACGTGTTCAGGGAAATAAAATGGTCCATATGCAATTGACCAATCGAAAATTGATCGATCGGGGAATCCGGATGATTATGGAAAAATCCGGTTTGTCGGCGGAAGCCGCTCAGGCGCTTCTGCTGAAACACGGATCCGTCAAAAAGGCGCTGGATTCGACGGGGGATGAAAGCTCGGAAACAACGGGAAGTCAATCGCCCAAGGGCGCGATCGGCGAATAAAACGGCGTGGGCGGCAGGGTAAAGCTGTCCGGGTCGTCCGGAAACCTAGGATCGTAGGGAGCCACTTCGGGACGGATAAAGGCTTTTAACGGAATATCGGAATCGATCAGTCCCTGCACGATACACCGGGCAATCTGGTAGCCTCCGTAGCTATTGAAATGGGTATCGTCTTCCAGAGCTTCTTCCTGGCCCGGGAAGGTACCTGCCGGATAATGGACAAAAGCCCGTTTGGACTGTTCATCTCCCCAAGCCTCGTACAATTTCCGACTCATGCGGTGAAGATCGATCAGGTAGACTCCCTCTTCGGCCGCCAGTTGACGAGCTGCATCGGGGTATTCCCCGTGCGTATCCACCACGCGGCCCTGCCGGTCGAATCGACGGCGGTGCATCGGCGTGACCAGAATCGGGATTCCCCCTTTTTCGCGGGCCCCCGCAATCAATTTTCTCAGACTTTGCTGGTAACTCGTGTAGGGTCCCCGGTCCGGTCCGGTTTGTTTCTGATCGTTGTGTCCGAATTCAATGAACAGGTAGTCGCCCGGCTTCATACAGGTCAATAGTTTGTCGAACCGGCGGGAAGCTATAAAGGAGTTGGCCGCCTGTCCCGATTCGGCATAATTGGCTACCACCGCTTCCGCGTTCAGAAAGCGGGGAAATATTTGTCCCCATCCGCACCAAGGTTCGTAGGCTTCGTCCACCACCGTAGAATTCCCGGCCAAAAAGACGGTCGGCAGGTGGTCGGCCGAGACGATGCGGAGTTGCGATAGGGCAGGGTTGATTCCGTTGAACTCCAGCGTCAGTTTGTCGTCCCAAATCAATTTTCCCGTTTCCCGGGGATTGATCCGTACCGAATCGGCTTCTCCGATGTAAATGGTGCGGATATTCACCGTAAAGGTATACTGGGCGGTTTCTCCGGCCCGGGTTTCGATATTTTCCAGCATTAACCGGCGGCATTCCGATTTGACCGTGGTTACGGATCTTTTATCTCCCCCCAGATGGACCGTTACCCGGTAGCTCCCTTCGGGCAGGGCGACCGAGAAGAAAAACGGATCGCTCCCGTTTTGCACCGTACCCAGATCGTAACCGAAATCAGAACCCGCTCGGCCATAGATGGTTTCGGGGGTTACTTGCCGGTAGCCCTCGGCCAGAGGCCCGGAAAATACAAACCCGTAATCCGAAGGAATGGAACAGGAAGCCAAGGCGGCCAAAGGCAAACAGAATAGCCAGCCGTAAATGTACCCAAAGCAGAGCGATCTTTTCATACCTACCTTTTTCAAGCGTTTCGAGCCTCGAAAATAATGTTTTTCCTTTTTCTCATTCCTGGAAAATCATCCGAAAACCTGTAAAAATAGCCGCATTCGGGAAAAATGGTCTTCCCTCACCTCGATTTATTATAAACCCGGTCCAGGGAGACACGCCTCCATGGACCGGGTTTACTTCAGTGGACAAAACTTAAGAAGTCGAATCAATTACCTTCTCCATGAAACGGTCTACACCTTCGTCTTCTGCCAAGGCGCTTTTCGAAGATACCAGAAGGAAAGTAAAAAGAGCAGCCCACCGTAAAGGTGTTCGGAGGTCCAGCAAACAGCCACATCGGCCTTGCGGTAAACCACCACGTAAAAGACGTACGCCATATAAACGAACAGCGTGGCAAACTCCAACAGCAGGGCCGAGCGGGTGTTGCCCGTTCCCGAAATGGCGTTGAAATAAATAAAACCCGGCGTGGACAGCAAGTAGGCCGAGGCCATAACCATCAGAGAAGGAATCGCGGCGCGGATTAGTTCCCAGTTGTTGGTATACACGCGCAACACCACTCCCGGTATGAAGAAGAGCAGGAGTAGGATCGGCAGGATGGCCAGGTAGCTAAATTTGACGCACTTCCACGCGGTGGACATCACCTGTTCCGGCTGCCGGGAGCCCATCAGATTACCCACCAGGGTGCTGGTGGTCGAGGCGAAGGCGTTTACGGTCATAAAGATCATCGATGAAATGCTCCGCACCAGGTTGGTCACGGCCAGGGGCCGTTCCCCGTGGTGCTCGATGGCCAGGAAGAAGATAAACCAGGTGGCTACAGCCAAAAACTGCTGCAGCATCATCCAACTGGATATGCCGAGCATACGCCGGAGAATTTTCGGTTTAAATCCCGCCCAGTAAAACAGGCGGTATTTGCGCCAGTTCATCTTGCGCCAGGTATAGACCGCGTAGAAGGTCATCGAAACGAACTCCGCGAAGGTCGAGGCGATCGCCGCCCCGGCAATTCCCATGGCTGGCAGTCCGAATTTCCCGAAAATCAAACCGTAATTGAGTACGACATTACTCAACACCATAATCACGGAGTTCAGGGTCATGATCCGGGTGTGAGTCGTGCCTACGTAGAAAGCGCGGAACAGGAGGCTGACAAAAGCAAACAGCAATCCCCAGATGCGCCAGTCGAGGTAATTGACCGCGGCCTGATAAACGGCTTCGGAGCGGATCAATCGACCCAGCAATAACGGGGAGTACAGCTTCGAGAGCAAGATCATCGTCGCTGCAAGCAGTACGGTAAACAGGATGCCCTGTTGGAGGATTCCGCCGATTTCCTTGAAGTTTTTTTCGCCGTTGCGCCGAGCGATCATGATCTGCGCGCCGACACTAAAACCCAAGCCAAGCATGAACAGCGAAGCGAAGTACACTCCCCCGAGTGCCGATGCTCCGAGTTCCACTTCACCCACCCGCCCGAGAAATGCGGTATCGGTTAATCCGATCATATGCTCCATGAGCAGACTGATCAGGATCGGATAGGCGATCAACCAGATTTTTTTGTACGAAACTTGCATAACATTTATGTAAAAGGGAGGCAAAGGTACGAAAAGTTTTCCAATTAAAATTCTTAACCCCCATTTTCCGAAAAATTATTTCCGAATCCGTATATTTGAAGTCCTAATTGAAACGATGGATCCTATGAATTTAACCGAACGATTTTTGCGCTATGTCTCGTACGATACCCAGAGCGACCCCGCGAGCGAGACTTATCCCTCCACAGCCAAACAATTGGCTCTGCTCAATGCCCTGGTGGAAGAAATGCTGTTTTTGGGCCTTACAGAAGTGCAGATCGATGAACACGGATACGCCATGGGGTCGATCCCGGCCACTCCGGGATTGGAAGACAAACCGGTGATCGGATGGATCGCCCATGTGGATACCAGTCCGGATATGAGCGGGAAGAACGTGCGTCCGCAGATCGTGGAAAATTATGCCGGCACGGATATTCGGTTGAATTCCGATCTGATAATGCGTGTCGCTGATTTTCCGGAATTACTCTTATTTAAAGGCCACACATTGATTACCACGGATGGAACGACGCTGCTGGGGGCCGACGATAAAGCCGGCGTGGCGGAAATTATGACGGCGGCGGAGTATTTGCTGGCCCATCCCGAAATTCCGCACGGAAAAATCCGGATCGGATTTACTCCGGACGAAGAGATCGGTCGGGGGGTGGACTTTTTCGACGTGCAAACATTCGGGGCCCGATTCGCGTACACCGTGGATGGAAGTTTCGAGGGAGAATTGGAATTCGAGAATTTTAACGCCGCTTCCGCCGTGGTCACCATTCAGGGGCGCAACATCCATCCGGGTTACGCCAAAGGGAAAATGGTCAATGCCCTGCAGGTAGCCTGGGATCTTCATGCTCATTTACCACAGTACGAGCGTCCGGAACATACGGAGGGTTATGAAGGTTTTTACCACCTGACCGCTGTTAACGGTACCGTGGAGCAAGTAAAGATGGAGTACATCATTCGCGATCATTCGCGCCAACTCTTCGAAAAGCGTAAAATCGCTTTTTATCAGGCCGTGGTTTTGGCGGAGGCGAAATACGGCGAAGGGATTATCCAGCTCGAACTCAAGGATCAATACTACAACATGAAAGAGAAGGTGGAACCTTTTCCTGCGGTCATTGAAAAGGCTAAACAGGCAATGGAAGAGGTCGGTGTGGTGCCGATCATTAAACCGATCCGCGGAGGTACAGACGGAGCCCGGCTCTCGTACATGGGCCTGCCGTGTCCCAATCTGTTCACCGGCGGCATGAACTTTCATGGTAAATATGAGTTTTGTTCTGTGCAGGTAATGGAAAAAGCGAAAGAAAGGAACAATCCGGAAGGTTACCGTTTATTCGGCCCACAAACGGGCCAGACGGACCAGCGT
>JAJQAW010000303.1 GCA_021203585.1 Rikenellaceae bacterium | reverse complement strand
TGTCTGACCGAAAAACTCTTGGAACTTTTTGCCTACTAACAAAACCGGCGGCAAATGGGAGTACGAGCCTATGAAACCATCCGGGATCGGATCAATCTGAACACCGTTTCCGACCGCTTTATCGAAGCTTTTCGCCGGATTTGCCCATGAAAGTAGTGATGATCAATACCTCCGACCGACAGGGAGGCGCGGCGGTGGCCGCTTCCCGGCTCCGGGAAGCGTTGAAAGAGACCGGTATCGAGGTAACTCTGATTGTCCGCGATCGAACGACCCGGGACCCGGGAGTGATCGGTCTCGATTCGACACTCCGGCGCCGGCTGCTCAATCAGCTGCGGTTTCTGTGGGAGCGGTGGGTCATTTTACTGAACAACGGCTTTTCGCGGAAAAAGTTATTCATGGTTTCGCTTGCCGATACCGGTATCGATCTTTCGCGGATGGCCCCGGTTCGGCAGGCCGATATCATTCATCTGCATTGGATCAACCAGGGGATGCTGTCGCTGAATGATATCCGCAAATTGTCGGCTTTGGGTAAACCCGTTGTCTGGACCCTGCACGATATGTGGCCCGTCACGGGTATTTGTCACCACGCCTGGGGATGCGATCGGTATCGATCCGGATGCGGAGCCTGTCCTTTTTTGAATTCCGATCGGAGTGTCGATCTTTCCGCTCGTATTTTTAGAAAAAAGAAGACCTTGTATCGGTATGCACCGATTCATCTGGTTCCGGTAAGCCGCTGGTTGCGGGAAAAATGCCGGGAAAGCGCACTGAGCCGGGAGTTGCCCGCAGCGGTGATTCCCAATCCGATCGACACGGAATTTTTCAGTCCGGGCGACCGGCAGGACTCCCGCCGGGAGGCCGGTCTGCCGGTAGGGAAAAAAATTCTACTGCTGGGCGCTGCCCGGATCGACGATCCGGTGAAAGGCTTCTCCTGTCTAAAGGCAGCTTTGAAAGCGTTAGAGCCCGAATACCGGGAAGAGGTATTGTTGGTTTTATTCGGAGGAGTGAAAAACCAGGCTGCCGCGTTGGAGGATCTTCCGGTCGCCTGGCAGTGGCACGGAAAGATTTCCGATCCCGAGATTTTGCGCACGTTGTATCGGTCGGCCGATTTCTTTTTAGCGCCTTCGCTGGAAGATAACCTGCCCAATACGGTGATGGAATCGCTAAGCTGTGGTACCCCGGTAATCGGCTTTCAGACCGGAGGAATTCCGGAAATGGTGGAACACCTGCAAAACGGTTTCCTAGCCCGCCGCGGGAATACGCAGGAACTGGCCCGGGGGTTGAGGTGGGGATTGACCGAGGCTTCTCAGGCGAAATTATCCGTTCGAGCCCGTGAGGTGGTATTATCTCGTTTCAACATCGGGCGTATAACCGAACAATACCGGAACCTCTACCGGGATTTGTGCGCGACCTCGGCCGCCGGTCAGAAAAAACGACAGTGAGCCGGATTGCGGGTATGGAATAAGGGTTATTCGCGGGAGGTGATGCCTTCCGGGACCTGCTCGCTCATATCGAAATCTCCCCAGCGCTCAACGATGGATTCCAGGGTCTCGATCAACGCCTGTTCACTGGTTTGGGTGACCAATTTCATCCGGGTCTCCTTGAAATGGGGCAATCCTTTGAAATAAGCGCTGAAATGGCGGCGCATTTCCAGAATTCCGACTTTTTCTCCTTTGAATTCCAGGGATTTAGATAAGTGCAGTTTGGCCAGGGCTACTCGCTCTGCCACCGACGGCTGAGCCATCGGCTGCCCGGTTTGCATTAAGTGCCGGCACTCCTGAAAAATCCAGGGCCGCCCGTAGGTGGCCCGGCCGATCATAATACCATCCACGCCATACCGGTCGAAAGCGGTTTGGGCCTGTTGAGCGGAGGTGATATCGCCGTTGCCGATAATCGGGATTCGGATGCGGGGATTATTTTTCACCCGTCCGATCAGGGTCCAATCCGCCTGTCCTTTATACATCTGGCTACGGGTGCGGCCATGGATGGTCAGTGCGGCGATTCCCACATCCTGAAGCCGTTCGGCTATTTCTTCGATGTTTTTGTGCTCTTCATCCCAACCCAGGCGGGTCTTTACGGTGACCGGTTTTCGGACCGCCCGCACGATTTGCCGGGTCATTTCTACCAGCAGCGGCACATCTTTCATCATGCCCGAACCCGCCCCCCGATTGGCGATTTTTTTGACCGGACAGCCGAAATTGATGTCGATCAAATCCGGAGAAGCCTCTTCGGCCCGCCGGGCAGCCTGGACCATCGGCTCGATCAAATGGCCGTAGAGCTGAATGCCTACAGGCCGTTCATAATCGAAAAGAGTGAGTTTGGCTACGGATTTGGCAGCCTCGCGGATCAGGCCGTCGGAAGAGATAAATTCGGAATAAACCACATCCGCACCGTATTGTTTGCAGATATACCGGAAAGAGGGATCGGTTACATCCTCCATCGGAGCCAGAAAAAGCGGCCGATCCGGTAATTCGATGTCGGCTATTTTTACCACCGGATAGGCTCCTTTCCCTGCCCGAGCAGGTATTCGTTGGCTCGGGAGAAGTGCCGGCATCCGAAAAATCCCCGGTGTGCCGACAGCGGCGAAGGATGAACGGTTTCCAGCACGCAGTTGTGCCACCGGTCCACAAATCCCGCTTTTTTCTGGGCATACGATCCCCAGAACAGGTAGACGATCCCGGTTTTTTCCTGTGCAATCCGGTGCACGACGGCATCGGTGAAGGTTTCCCATCCTTTTCCCTGATGGGAAGCCGCTTGATGCGCCCGTACCGTAAGGACAGCATTGAGCAGCAGCACTCCTTGCTCGGCCCAGCGGGTCAGATCGCCGCTGGCAGGCAGGGGTTGATCCAGGTCGGTGGAAATTTCCTTGAAAATGTTTTGCAGCGATGGCGGGTAGGGGATGCCGTCCGTGACCGAAAAGCATAGTCCGTTGGCCTGACCCGGTCCGTGGTAAGGGTCCTGTCCGATGATCACCATCTTCAGATTTTCAAAACTACAGGCATCGAAGGCCCGAAATATATTTCGGCCTTTGGGGTATACCGTGGCCGTTTGGTATTCCCGGCGAACAAAATCGGTGAGGTTTTTGAAATACTCTTTTTCAAATTCGGGGGCCAGGCGGCTCTTCCAGTCTTCGGCAATTCTTACATCCATCGCAGGTCATTTAGTATGCCCGGCAAAGTTAAAATTTATGAGTCAAATTACCTACTTTATCCCGAATTGCTTACTTTTCGCTATCTTTACCCGAGTCCTTCCCCGGGAAATTGCGGCCGGCCGGGATCGGACCGGATGGCTGCCGGTCGATCTCCGGCTTCCAAAAATCGGCCGGCCGCCGGGTATGCCGGTCCTTCGGGGCGGAGCTAAAAATTTAGGGAATATGGGTAAAAAACAATACATCTGGTCGGCGTTTTTATTTGTCACCGCCACCGTGCTGATCATCTGGATGATTCCGCGGGGCGGACGCTACCTGCAGAATTTTAATTTGGGAGAACTTTGGCGCGGTGAAACTCTGAGCGCACCCTTCGACTTTTCCATTTCCAAGAGTGAAACCGAGGTTTTCGAAGATTTGCAGCATGCGCAAAAGAGTTACATCCCGGTTTATTCCTACGATCCGAACGTGCAGAATCAGGTATGGACCTCGATCGAATCACAGCTTTACCTGACCCAGGATTCGGCGGAGGTGGGCCGTTCCATTCGGGCTGCGCTGGGGTTCGTGTATGCCAAAGGAGTGGCTTCGGGAATCGAACATTTTTACTCCGATGAACAGGGCCGCCGCTACATCCGTTTGGATAAAGAGGGCACGCTGGAAACCGTCTCGGTACAGGAGGTCTTTACCCCGGCCACGGCAGCCGAATACATCCAACGCGACCCGATCTTATCGACCGTAGACTGGTATCTGTTTCTGATGCCCAATTTAACTTACAGCCAATCCCTGAATGTGAATTTGCAGGAGCGGGAATTGAAGAGCGTGGCCCGCACGCGGGGCATTGTCTACCAAAACGAAGTGGTCGTTTCCAACGGACAGTTGATCGATCAGGAGGTCTACAACAAGCTCAATTCGCTTAAAAGCGAGTACCGGAACCGCCTGGGTTCGGGAAGTACCTTTGTCTCCTCCACCCTGGGGCATGCACTGATCGTGATTATTCTGATGGGCATTACGATCCTGTATTTCTACTATTTCCGGCGTAATTTTCTGACCCAGAAACGCAATGTGTTGTTTGTGCTGATGGTTTATCTGATCATGGTGGGACTGTGCGCCGCGGTGAACCGTACGGATAATCTGAGTGTGTATGTGATCCCCTTTGCCATCGTGCCGATTTACATCCTCACTTTTTTCGATGTGCGGATGTCGATCTTCGAACTGACCACCATTTTGTTGGTATGTTCGCTGATCGTTCCCAAGCCGCTGGAATATATGATCATCAATTTCGTGGGCGGGGTGATCGCCGTGTTCGTGCTCGGACGGGCTTACCGGCGGGCCAAAGTATTTCTGGCTACCGGATTGATTTTTCTCAGCAATTGCGTCTGCTATTTGGCGATGCTGCTGATTCAGGAGGGAAGTCTCAACGGCTTCAATTATATGATGCTGATCTGGTTTGCCGCCAATGCCATACTTTTTTTGGGCATGTACCAACTGGTCTACCTGTTTGAAAAAATGTTCGGATTTGTTTCGGACATCACCCTGTTCGAATTGAGCGATACGAACCAGAAGTTGCTTCTGGAACTGGCCCGCCAGGCGCCGGGAACTTTTCAGCATACGCTTCAGGTGGCCAATCTGGCCGAAGCGGCAGCCAAGGTCGTCGGCGCCCGCTCGCTGTTGGCCCGTACCGGGGCGCTTTACCACGATATCGGAAAAACCGGAAATCCCGGCTATTTTATCGAAAACCGGGGCAGCGGCAACAATCCCCACGATCAACTTTCGCCCGTTCAAAGTGCGGCCATCATACGAAAACACGTCACGGATGGACTCGCCATGGCCAAGAAACAACGGCTTCCGGCCATCATCTCCGAATTTATCACCGGACACCACGGGGATTCGCTGATGTACTTCTTTTACGCCAAGCAAAAAGAGATAAACGGGGGAATCGAGCAGGACGAAGCCTTATTCCGATACGACGGAGCCAAACCGGTTCGAAGAGAGGTTTCGATCGTGATGATGGCCGATGCGGTGGAAGCGGCTTCCCGGAGTTTACCCGAATATACCGAGGAATCGATCGGTGCGTTGGTGGATAAAATTATCGATACGCAAATTCGGGAGGGGGCGCTTCAAAATTCCGAGATCTCGTTCCACGATATCGGCAGGATTAAACAGGTGTTTAAGGAATACCTGAGCAATGTGTACCACACCCGGATTAGCTATCCCGAACGGGAAGTACCGACACCGGCCGGTTAATGGATTTTTCCGGATTTTGATGTTTTCCGATTTTCCTGTGTAAACACCTGAATATTGACCGGCAGGGGTCGGAATCCGGATGGAATGATTAATTTTGTGCCGAAAAAAAGAAGCTATGAAAAACAAGTATATTCTCTCGGTGTTTCTTCTGGCGCTGGTGTCGCTCACTCGGTGCGACAGCGGTTACAGGGCGTTGGATACTACCGTCTCGGTGGACGCCCGGTTGCAATACAACCAGGGAGGCGACTCGGTGCAGGTGGAAGGATGGCAAGCCTGGTATTTCGAGCACACCGATCCCATTACCTATTATGTAGAAAATCTGGAACAGGCTTTACGGGGCATTTTTAAAAGTACCGAAGGCCAGGAAACCCATTCCGCCCAACCGGTGGAAGTGGACGGTCCGGAGCCGATTCTTTTTAAAAATATACCGGCCCGATCGGCCATGCTTCTGGTGGTCCATCCGGAAACCCAAGTGTACGCCTACCGTCAAATGGACTTTACCGATGGTCTGGATACGATGTGGATCCGTTTGCCCTTTCCCCTTTGGCAAACCAGTGATTCCGTGGTGGTCAATAAATGGAATGTAATTCTTCGGCACCGCTCCGATACGGGCGGCGATGGGGGCGACGGAGATGGTGACGGTGACGGCGGAGATGACGATGAAGCGGAAGAGGCGGACTACGCCAACGGTTACCCTTCTTACCGCGTAGACACTTACGTGGTAACGGAAGGAGAGGAGGGCCTGAAGGACACGCTCCGGGTGAGGACTGTGCGGGGGTATTATTACGCGGTCCCGGATGAACAGTACACGGTTCTCAGCCTGGAGGATGCCGTGCAGGGTGTGGTTTCTTCTACCCGCGAAGGGCAGCCCGGCCCGGAAGGCGAATTGATCCGGGCCAAAAGGAACACTACGGACGGGTATGTCCGCTTTACCGGGTTGGATCCACAGCTGAAAATCCTGGTGCTCTTCGACGAGGCCAACCGGTTGTATGCGTATCGGTTTTACCGGGAGCCGGATGGAGATGAGAGCGTGGTGAACCTTTACTTTCAACTGGATGCGCAAGAAGATTACGAAGATAAAAGCTGGTTTATTTTTATCGAACGGCAGCAGGCCGAAGGACCCGCAGAAGAGTAAATCTGCAGGTTTGCCGTTTCAGCCGAACGGATAACCGTGTTTTACGGTAAACAACAACCCCTCGCTACAGCTGTAGCGAGGGGTTGTTGGAAAAAAGCGTACCGGGAAGCAGACTCACGGTATGGAATATCGGATTTTTTTGAGGGTATTGTTCTTTTTATGGACCACCTCCCGTTCCACGATACCGGTCAGTACGTCTGCCGCGTCGTGGAAGCGATTGGTCCGGAATACGCGTCGGTATTCGGTCGTATGGCGGTAAAATTCCGGCCACCGTACCGCCCAATCCACGGGCATGACCACGTGACAGAGAACCGTGGCCGCATTGGTCAGGATGCGCGATTCCTTGTTGCCCCGCTGCGTAAACGATTCGATTTTCGTGTGCCGGCACCATTGAGATACGTTGCGGGCGAACCCGCGCCCCCCCCGTTATTGCTTTCGATGGATGCGGTCCGTGTCCCGTTGCGCTCCAGCATCAGAGCTACGTGTTGCTCGGTATACTCCATACTGAGCTGGGTATAGACCATATCCGTAATATAAATCGAGCCGTCCCGGTCCGTCTCGTAACAAATCGAACAGAGGTAGTCCTGACCGGTATCCGCCGTGTCGGTGTAATTGGCTTTGCGGATCACCTCTTCCGGCATCCGGGTATAGGTGCGGAAGCGATCCGCGTAGAGGAGCCCCGTCGGTGCGTCCGGATTTCCCTGATACATACCCTGAAAAGTCACCGGATCCAGCGTTTGTTTTTCCCTGAGCAATTCGATGCTCTGGCGCTCCGGCCACAGAGCGGCTCCCTCCGGCCGGGGGTCCAGGGAAGAGGGCAAGCCCTCTTTGATGGCCTGGAAATTAAGGTGAAGCCAACATTTTTCGCGGTTGCGGACGGGGATATTCCCGGGTCCTTGCCACGGAAGGATTATTTCTTTGCGGTACAATTGTCCGATCAAATCTTCCGGGTGCCAGCGGGTCATTACGATCAATTCCCGGCTGCCGTTGTGCAGCCGGGTTTTCACGACCGAGACATACCAGTTCCAGGCATGTTCCCGGATCACCGGTGAATTTCCCTCCATCGCGTCTTTGTACAGGTCGTCGATAATCATCACATCCACCGGATTTCCTGTCAGATCGCCTTCCCGTCCGACGCAGAGCAATCCTCCCGCGTGTCCGGTCACTTCGAATTCCTCCGCCGTGCGGATGTAATTTTCCCGGGACCCCGGTTTTTTAAGCCGGGTTTCTGGGAATATCCGGCCATAGGCGGAAGAATCGATTACCCGTTGCACCTGACGGTTAAACCGGGCGGCCAGGGAAAGGCTATAAGAGACAATGACGATTCGCAGGTCCGGATTTTTTCCCAATAAATAAGCCGGCAAGAGAATGGAGGACCCCTGTGATTTGCCGTGTTGAGGAGGAATGGTTACGATGAGTTTATCGATTTCTCCCGAGGCGAAACGATCCAGTACCCGGTAATAGGAACGGTGAAAGGTTTGCCGGGTAAAACCCGGCTAGATGGCCTCGGTAAAGCCGGGAAAGATTCTTCGGCCCGTTTCCTGTCCGATAGCATCCCGGGTAATGTCCTCCCACAGCTTGCCGCAGCCGGAGATGGAAGAAACCGGTGTATGATTTTTCAGTCCGCGCATAACCGCTCCAATTCTTGCAGAGCGACGTCCGAAAGCCGGGAAAGATCCGGTTTCCGGGAAGTGGCTTTCGACCGCGATTCCGAAAGGTTTTTTTCTTCCGGTTTGGCGTTCCACCGCTGCGGGGCTAAATGGTTCAACACGAACTGTATGGCAGCCAGATCGGGACCGGTTTCTTTTTGTAGGATCATTTCCTCTTTCAACCGGGATTCCCCCTGCTCGAAGAAATACACTTTTTTATGTTCGGTCAGGCGATAGCCGACGATTCTTTGCTGCAGGGCTGCCACGGCACATTTATAAAGTTTGGCTTCCGTACTTCCCATGCTCAAGCAAACGGAAAAAAAGTGGAAAAATAGGACCAACAGAAGTCATGCGCCTGGGCGCGGCCCTCCGCGCTCAGGGAAAAATCCCACCACACCGGTACTATTTTTTCGATGGACCGGTCATTCCGGGCGGTGCCGGAGAGTTTGTTGTGGTAGATCATCAGGCTGCAAGTCAGGAAAGAATCGTAGCGGTCCTTGTCATATTCCACTTTCCCGTTATAATAT
>JAJQAW010000087.1:7283-8776 GCA_021203585.1 Rikenellaceae bacterium | reverse complement strand
CCCGTGCTCGACGGAATAATGCCGGTGATCGAAACTCAACTGGCCGATTCCGCAGAGAGCGGCCAGGAAAGCGGTTAACAGAAAAAGGCTTCTTTTCATAAACAAGTCTTCCAATTGAACCAACATAAGCATTTTACCGGTAATCCACCAAATCGCCGGGCATTTTTACGCGAAGTACCCGGAGCCCTTTTTTCCCAAACCGGCCTATCGTCTGCCGTTGTAAAAACGAATAGCCGCGCCAAAGAAAATGTCCACAAACTTTTCAGATTTATCCACACTCCCTACCCGGGTCCGGTTTATTTTTGTCTGTCGTGAACACCCATTTTAAAAAATTATAATGATCCGAATATGATCCAAGTATTGCTAAACAGAAGATTTGTCTGCGGAATTCTGGCATCGGTTGGCTGCGGATGCTTATGGGCGCAGCCGTACAAAGATCCGGCGCTTAGTCCGAAAGACAGAGCCCAAGACCTATTGAGCCGGATGACCCTCGAAGAAAAAATATCGCAGATGGTCAACTCCTCGCCCGGTATCGAGCGGTTGGATATTCTGCCGGTAGATTGGTGGAACGAAGCGCTGCACGGCGTGGCGCGTGCCGGCCGAGCGACCGTTTTCCCGCAAACCATCGGTATGGCCGCCACGTTCGACCCGGAAAGTGTACAGCAAACGTTTACTATGATTTCCGACGAGGCCCGGGCCAAGCATCACGATTTCAAACAGAAAAATCAATTCAAACGATACCAGGGACTTACCTTCTGGACTCCGAACATCAATATCTTCCGAGACCCCCGCTGGGGACGCGGACAGGAGACTTACGGCGAAGACCCATATTTGACCACGCTGATGGGCGTTGCCGCTATCCACGGCTTGCAGGGAGACCCTTCGGCCCGCTACGATAAACTCCACGCCTGCGCCAAACATTTTGCCGTTCACAGCGGCCCGGAGTGGAACCGGCACAGTTTCGACGCTAAGAACATTTCGCAGCGTGATCTGTGGGAGACCTACCTGCCTGGCTTCCGCGCGGCGGTTATGGATGCCGGCGTGAAGGAAGTCATGTGTGCTTATAACCGTTTCGAGGGCGATCCGTGTTGTGCGAGCGACGAACTACTGATCCGTATTCTTCGCCGGGAGTGGGGGTTCGAAGATGTGGTGGTTTCGGATTGCGGCGGCATCGACGATTTTTACCAGAAGCAAAAACACGGCACACACGCCGGCCCGGTCGAAGCCTCGGCCGATGCGGTCCTCACGGGAACCGACCTGAATTGCGGGAATACTTATCAATACCTGGGGGAGGCCGTGCAACGGGGATTGATTACCGAAGAGCAAATCGACGCATCGGTTTACCGTTTGCTGCGCGCTCGGTTTCAGTTGGGCATGTTCGATCCGGATTCGCTGGTCTGCTGGTCGTCGATCCCTTACTCGGTCGTCGAGTGCCGGGAACACAGGGACCAGGCGCTGGAAATGGCGCGCAAGAGCCTGGTGCTGTTGGAAAA
>JAJQAW010000087.1:0-7273 GCA_021203585.1 Rikenellaceae bacterium | reverse complement strand
ACCTGGGGCTGTAATTGGGGGGAATTAGCTTGTGCTGTTGGAAAATAAAAACCACGTACTGCCGCTATCGAAAGCGATGAAAGTTGCCGTGATCGGCCCGAATGCCGCGGATTCGGTCATGCTGTGGGCCAATTACAACGGTTTTCCGACCCAATCCATTACGATTCTCGATGGCATTCGGTCCAAACTTCCGGCCGATAGAGTGCTGTATGAAAAGGGGTGCGACTACGTCGAACACCGGGTATTTACCGATAAACTCGGACAATGCTCGATCAACGGCCAAGCCGGATTTCGGGCTACCTACTGGAATAACACCCAATTGTCGGGGCAGCCGGCGGCCGTGGCACAGGTGTCCGGTAATTTCTCTTTCGATACGCGCGGCAACACCGTATTTGCTTCCGGGGTCAATCTGACCGATTTTTCGGCCCGGTTCGAAACCACCTACCTGCCGGACGAGGAAGGGGAGACCGTACTGAACATTTTGACCGACGACGGGTATCGGGTCTGGATCGACGGCCGGGAAGTAATCTCCGATTGGAAGCGGGCCAAAAAGGCGGCCTGGGAGCATACGTTTACCGTCACCAAAGACCAACCGGTCGATATCGTGATCGAGTATTTTCACGGCGAAGGTACGACCAGTCTGGCCGTAACGCTCGGGTATGCCCATGAAACGGATTATGCCGGAATCGCCCGACGAGCGGCCCAGGCGGATGCCATCGTTTTCGTAGGCGGTATTTCGGCCCGGATCGAGGGGGAAGAAATGCGGGTCGACCTGCCGGGCTTTATGCGCGGAGATCGTACCCGGATCGAATTGCCCGAGGTGCAGCGAAACATGCTGAAGGCTCTTAAAGAAACCGGCAAACCCGTCATTTTGGTGCTCTGTTCGGGCAGTTCGATGGCCCTGCCGTGGGAGAGCGAACATCTGGACGGAATCATCGCCGCCTGGTATCCGGGGCAAGAGGGCGGCACAGCGGTTGCGGATGTGCTGTTCGGCGACTACAATCCGGGCGGGAAATTGCCTCTTACGTTCTACGCCTCGACCGAGGAGCTGCCGGATTACGAAGATTATCACATGAATCACGGCCATATCTACCGGTATTATCAGGGAAAACCGATCTATCCTTTCGGCTACGGACTGAGTTATACCGCCTTCGAATACGGAGAGGCGGCCATCCGGCAAGAGGGCGATACCGCTTGGCTGGAGGTGCCGCTCAAAAACACCGGCGACCGTACCGGCGACGAGGTGGTTCAGGTATATATCCGGGATTTGCAAGACCCCGAAGGACCCATCCGTTCGTTGCGCGGTTTCCGGCGGATTACCCTGCAACCGGGTGAGGAGCGGCTGGTTCGACTCGACCTTCCGGCAACGGCCTTCGAATTCTTCGATCCGCAGACCCAACGTACTCGTGTCAAAACCGGCGAGTATGAAATTCTTTATGGAAATTCTTCGGACAGAGAACATCTGCAGCCCCTTCGCTACCATTTTCAATAATTCCGGGAAACCTTCGGAAGAGCGGCAGAATTTAGTTTTCTAAACTTTAACACCACTTTATTAACCCCGTCCAGGGATCGGTATACACCGTACCGATCCCCCGGATGTAACCCACGTTGTTTAAGATGAGACCTGCTTTATTACTTCTTTCACTCAGCCTTCTCTTTTGCGCTTACCGGCAGCAACCGCACTACCGGATTCATATTCTGGGCGATTCGACCACCGAACAACAGAATCAGAACCTGAGCAACCAGCGGGGCTGGCCGCAGGTACTGGGATATTTTTTTACGGACCAGGTGACGGTGCTCAATCACGGAAAATTCGGTACCAGTACCCGCACGTTTTACCACGGCCCTTACTGGGAAAAGGCTCGGCAAGCCATTCTCCCGGGAGATTACGTGGTCGTTCAGTTTGCCCACAACGACCAGCGGCACCAGGGCTTCGACGGCGATGCGGGAACGGCAGCCGGGAGCACTTACCGAGAATACCTGCAACGGTACATCGACGAAATCCGGGAACTGGGAGCTATCCCGATCCTCGCGACCCCTATCGTCCGCAAAATGTGGGACGCTTCCGGAGAGATTAACCGCCGGGGAAAACACGATCTGGGCCAGTATGTACACCAAAACGTGGATCGGCAGAGCGATCCGAACGATACGGTGACCTTCAACTATCCGCTACACATGCGGGAAGTAGCCCGTGCCAACGATTGCCTGTTGATCGATATAACCGAATCGACCGCCGAACTGGTGGCTCGCCTGGGCAACGATGCCGCCACGCGGCGGGTGTATCATCTGGGCGATACCACGCACATCGGCGCCGAAGGGGCGCTGCAATTTTCCAAACTGTTTGCGGATGCATTGAAAAGCCGCGGTATTCTAACCCCATACATCATCGATGAACCGGAAATGTGCATCGTTCCCGACCGGATCGATGGGGGAGAAATCATTCTGGGAGCGGAGTACCGGCAGGAAATCGACCTGCTTCGGTTGAGCCAGGGGTCCGATCCGGCGGTTTTTCGCATCCGGGCCGGAGACGGGGTGCTGATTTCGGATTGCGAGTACGGAGAGTACCGCTCCGAGTGGGTGCTGGAATCTCCGTTCGATGTGGTTCATTACCGGCAGCTGTACGTTAAAACCTCCCCTGGAAAGGAGGGGGAATTTGCCTCCCGGGTAACCGTCGAGGTGGACGACCGAACCTATACGATTCCTGTAGCCGCCACCGTCCGGGCGTATGAGCCGGGAGAAAAAGCTGCAGTGACCTATACGCTCAACGGTCATCCGAAGCCCCGAACCCAGGGGCCGGTGCTGGCGTTGGAACATACCGTCAGCGGATTGAAACGCACCGGTTTCGATCATCTAGGCGCTGCGGGCATCGGTGCACACCTTCGCCCGCCGCTCCTCTCGCGCGCCCTGTGGCTCGATGTGCCGGAGGGAGAATGGCCGCCGGAGGAAATCGACCTTGTTTTTACCCGGTTTGCCCAGTTCGGCATGCAGGCGGCTTCTGGTACCGATTTTCGGTTGGAACGGATCGGACTTTATGCGGGGGGCGGAGTGAATTACCGGATCGTGCTCTCCCGCGATGAAGATTTTGCGGATTATACGGTGCTCGGAACGGGCGGCGGCGCGCCGCTCACCCGCTTCGATTTCCCGGTAAACTGGGTGTTGAAAGCGGGAGAAACGGTTTATCTGCGGATTTACCCGTGGACCTCGAAGGAGCAGGAACAATGTCTGTGCTTAAGCCAGGTAGTATTCAGCGGACAAATTGAAACCGATCGCTAAGCGGTTACCTGCTCCGGGCCGGGCGGCAGCGGAATCGGCTATGGACCGGTCGATTCGTCCTTTCCCGGCGGGATAGATTCGGGGTTTCCGGTGAAGTTCTGAGAGGATCGATCGATCCTGTATCCCACGCTGGGGGAGATTCTCCATTTTCCGTTTGGGCTTCCGGTGTAAGCGGTTCAGCGGTGAGAGAGGAATCCTCCCCTTCCGCTCGAAGGGGGGGGGGAGATGCTGGTATTATCTACCTGTGGTGAAGGTTTATCTACATCTTTGTCAGATTTGTCCACATCCAAACAGCGGGAAATCGATAAAATTGTACACCTACTACTACTGAAGTACCCACATAATTAAAAATAATACCACATTTTAAATTTAAAACCAAACTTACTTATAAAACAATTATGCTATTGTTCCTTGCTGTTGGTGTTCTGGTTTGCCTCCTGTCAAAAAGGGTCGGAGGCCGGGGAACCGGAACCCAATCCGGATCCCGGAACGACAAGAACGGTCCAGTTCGATCTCTCTTCGCTGAACAGCGCAGCGTTGGCCAGTTTAGTGAATGAGAATTTGACCTTTTTATTTTATCAGGACGGCTCGTTGCTGCAAAAAGTCGTGGCTTCTTTGGATGAAGAAAACGCCGCTACCATCGATGTTCCTTTTGATCAGGCAACCCAGTTGATCGTCGTGGCGGGAGGAACGCTCCAAAATACCGGATCGTTGGAAACGCTGACCATCACCACCGGAGATGCGTACGATCAGGAAGTGTTCGCCACGCCGGTGACCAATGTCCAAACCAACGGAACGAATATCAGTTTGACTCTTTCACGCATGGTCGGGAAAGTGGGCATCCGTCCGACCGATTCCGATCAGCAGTTGGAAGAGGCCTCGTTCGATGCACTGGATGTGGTCTATCATAACCTGATCACGGCTTACCGCCCTGGAGCCGAAGAACCCTATGTCTATCAGACGGTAACCCAACGGGTAACGCGGAACGAGGGTTACCTCTCTGGACTGATGTCGATCGTGCATCCGGCCGACGCAACGGATGAGCAACTCATCCGGATCGGTCTGGATTATTATGCCGGCCAGGTGATGGTGGGAAGTATGGCCGAAGCGCAACCCCTCTCCGGGATTTCAGTCACCGCTTCCGTCTTCACCGTCTTGCAGTTGTCGCTGCTCAACGCCTTCAATCCGATTTCCCGGAGTATTTCCGCGGATCCGGGAGAGATCATTCTCACGTATGTTGAATTTTAATGAAAGAGACCGATTTTATGAAAAGAGATAGCATAGTAAGTCTGATCGGCGCATTCCTTGTGCTTTTCGCCTTCTCGTGCAAGGACGACAAGGAGATGATCGGATTGTTGCGGGACATCGATCTGGAATACGACGGAGAGGTGTACGATTTGGGTAATTCGACCTATTCGACCGAAAAAATCCTGTATATATACCGCAATAACGAGGATCAGTATGTCAATTATACGGCCGATAAACGAATTTCCTTGGATAAAGGCACCTATCAATTTGTGGCGGCTTTCCCGATCGATTCCGGGATGCCGGCGGGTAATTTACACCAGATCATGATTCCGCTTCCGACCACGGCTACCCAAAAACTGGTCGTATCCGATCCCACCACGGTGAAAATGCCAGGCGACGAATCGGTAACGCTCAACCTGAAAACCCGGACCGGAACGATTGTCATTGCCGCGCAGGATGAAAAGTCGGACCGTCGGTACAATTCGATCGATATTCGGACCACCGTCTCCCAAAACGGATATATGTCCGGTACGCAAACCTACCTCGACGGCACTGCCGATATCGTAAAACGGCTTCGGCTACCGGCGGCGGCGTCGGTTTCCGAGATGAATTTTACCTCTATCCGACCCGGGATCAAAGCAGTGAAGTGCAGTTGTACCTGGACTTTTATAACCGCTCCACGACCGATACGGTGCTGATCAAACAGCAGATGCTGGCCGGAACGTTCAGCGTCGAGGCGGGCCGTACGGATACCATTAAAATTTACCTCAATACGGAGGATTACATCAACCAAAATTATACGATCAGCTCTTCGTACGACGAGCGGACCGAAGAAATCGTAAAACCGACCATCGTTCCGGAAGGCTACACCCTCATTTCTTCCGAAGCCGGGGAGCTTTCTGCTACCATCACCCGTTTGTTGGCGGACGATGAAGTAGAAGAGATTAAACTTTACCTTCCCGCCGGAGCGGAATACTCGACGTTGGGCTCTCCGACCATCACCAAAAGCATTTCACTGCTGGCCGAAGAGGACGAGGATAAACGGGTAACTGTTACTTCCGGAAATATGATGTTCAACGGGTTAAATATCAAATATGTACACTTCGAGGGGATCGATTTTATTCCCACTGCCGACAACCTGTTCGCCAATGCGGCGAATACCACCTTCGACATCGAAGAATTCTCGTTGATTAATTGTACGGTCAACAACATGGGGCGCGGATTGATACGTTTCCAACAAGCCGGGGATTTCCAGATCCGCAACTTCACGATCGATCATTGCACCTTCCTGTCTTGGACGGTCAAAGACGGATACGCTTTTATCGTGGGGCAGGCCGGTAATAATTTCTACCACAATTTCCGTCTGACCAACAGCACCCTTTATTCTTTGAACAGCAACAAACCCCTGTTCGAGCCGTTGGCAGGGGTGGAAACCGACATGAATTTTTACATCGAAAATTGTACGTTCGCCTCGAACAATGCCAGCGCCTCCTATTTCGATCTTCGGTCCAACAGCTGTTTGGAGCGGAATATCTCCTTTACGATGAAAAAATGCCTCTTTACCGCCGGGGATAACCTCAATCCCAGCTACGGATTGAGAACTACCGCTACCGACAACTTCACCAGCGATATACAGGAAATCTATGCGACCGAGGGGTGGGCCACCACCAATACCTCCAATTTCGGAGAGGTGATTCCGGTAGCACCCAAGAGTGAGCTGTTTGCCGATTACGAGCAATACGATCTGACGATTATCGATAAAGATTCGCCCGTATACACCAACGGAATAGGCGACCCCAGATGGATTAAATAAGAGAATATTGGGATGAAGGAGAATCGGTTCCGGACGTGGGCGGGGAGAAAACCCACCGCCTGTTCACCTTGTCCGCGTTCGGAATTCGCCCCTCGGATATTTTGCTCAGTGCGAAAGGTCGAGGAGCTCCCGCTCATCCGGGATTACCTTAAATAAGGAGGCCTCCGCTGCCGGAGCCGACTTATTTAATACTAACCTTAAAATGCAATTACACGATGAATAAATTTTTATTGAGCTTTTTAGGCTTTCTGCTCCTGGTAGGCAGCAGCTACGCTCAAACACAAGTCACGGGTACCGTCACGGATGCTTTCGGTCCGGTTCCCGGCGCAGCAGTTATCCTGCAGGGTACTTCCGTGGGGGTGACCACCAATGTAGAAGGAAATTTCAGTATCAATGTTCCGGATCCCCAGACCGCTGTGCTGGAGATCAAATTTCTCGGTATGCGGGATGAATTGATTCCGCTTCAAGGCCGGATTTCCGGTATCGAGGTGCGATTGACCGAAACGGCCAACCAACTGGACGAGGTGGTGGTCATCGGTTACGGTACGGAAAAACGAGGGAATGTGGCCGGTGCGATGTCCTCCGTATCCGGTGAGGTCCTGGCCCGTGCCCCGGTAGCCAATGTGGCCGAGGCGATGGTCGGGAAGATGTCCGGGGTACAGGTAACTTCGGTCGACGGTTCTCCCGATGCGGAAATTATGATCCGTGTTCGCGGAGGGGGCTCTCTGACACAGGATAACTCTCCGTTGATTCTGGTAGACGGTTTTGAAGTCAACAGCATCAACGACGTACCGCCCAACGATATTCAATCCCTGGATGTACTCAAGGATGCCGCGGCTACGGCTATTTACGGTGCCCGGGGAGCGAACGGAGTGGTGCTGATCACCACCAAACAACCCAAAGAGGGGTCGGTCAGTATCAGTGTAAATTCCTACATGT
>JAJQAW010000091.1 GCA_021203585.1 Rikenellaceae bacterium | reverse complement strand
GAAATCGAACTCCGCACTGAGCACGACTCTATCGCGGCTGCCGTCGTATAAGCCGTAACGCAGGAATTGACTCAATTGAAGAACGGTTGCGCCGGCACGCTCCGGATGAGTTGCTGCCAGTCGGGCCGTTTGATGGAGCGTTTGGAACAATAACTCCGGGTTTACCTGCTCTTTCATCGCATCGACTTCGGTCTGCAGCCTGATCTTTTCCAACTCGTTTTTACGACGGCTCTCTTCCAGCCAGGTTTTGAGCAGTACCGACATGGAAATATCCGTTATGCAGAGCATCACCAGGACGAAATCCGACAGCATATCGAGCAGTGACACAGCGCCGAAATAATTGCTCCTCAGATGCGGTGTGCCGAAATACTCGTGGATCCCATATTCCTGCCAAGGTTTTATGGAAACCAACAGCGCCACGGATAAGGAAGAAAAGAAGAGATAATCCAGGTATTTTTTCCGTAACAGCAACCGGGGAACCAGCAGGTACATGTGCATATAGCCGATCGCCAGGTAAGCAATAAAGGTCACCAAGGCCATTAGGTAGACCCGGCCGCCCAGTAAACCGGCTTTTCCGGCAAAGCTGTAAGTGGTCTGGCTCAGGGAAATCGCTCCGACCGCCACAACCAGTATCGCGTGGCGCAGCAGGCGGTAAGAAGGACTCACGATCAATTGGTAGAGCAATGTTTCTTTGGGAGCGATTCCGGTCATAAAATAGGTTGTAAACATTTCGGTTGCGGGATCAAAGGTATGTATTCTTTCGGTGGTTGAAAAAAGCTTTTTTCTCGGCCGGTTTGGCACCGGTATTTCGGACACGGAACGCTCCAGGGGCTCAGAAATGGATTTTGTAGGAGATATTGGTGATCGGCGAAGTGGTGGCGTTGCGCTCGATCCGGTTCTGCTGAATATTGTAGTGGTAGCCATGGTACTCTGGGGTGCGGGTTAGGTTGAGCAGCATCACCGAGAATTCGTGCGATGTTTTCGAACGGTTGATCCGATAACCTGCCGAGAAATGGGAGATCAGCATATCCGGATATTGCCTGGTGAAAGCTCGGCTGTCGTCGTATTGCACCTCTTTGTCGGGATGGGCCAGGGTGGCCTGTTCGTCGTAAGGGGTGTAGCGCTCGCCGCCCTGATAGGTGAATTTGACATTAACGTTCAGGCTATTCTTCCTGGCTTTACCCATCGGCCATTCTTTACCGACCAGGCCGTTGAAGAGGTATCCCCGGTTATAGCGGGTCGAGTGCCAGAGTTTGTCGCCGCCCTTGTAGCGGGAATCCATCAGCGATGCGGTAGCCATGTAGTAGAATCCGCGGGACAGGTATTTTCCCAGGGTGAGGTCTATCCCGTAATTGCGGCCTATGCCTGAATTGATTAAAGGGGTTTCCACGTAGAATTCCGTGCGGTTGATCACGGCAAATGAAGTGCCCTGCTCTACGGGTATATCGAACAAGTGCTGGTAGTACGGCTCCAGGCGCAGGTGAAGATGGTCTGAAATTCGGTAAGCGTAGGTGAACATGAGGTGATGAGCCTGGGTGAAACCCAACTTTCGATTCGGGTTACTGCCGGTTTGAGCATCCCGCACGAAGTATACATCCATTTTTTCCATCCGGCTGTGCAGGCCATAGGCCAGAGCTATTGTGCTGCGTTTGCCCGCCTGCTACTTGATACCGGCGCGGGGTTCTACCGTCCAGCTGTTACTTAGGGTCAGCACTTGTGAGCTTACCCCCAGGTTCAGGGTAAGGCGGTCCGACAGATGGATGGCGGACTGGGTGTACAGGTTGATTAAATTCGTTTGGCCGTCTCCTTTGGAAATCGTTTCCAGCGGATGGGTTTCGGCCGGGGCCAAATCCATGTTCATGAGGTAGTTGATGCGGGTGTAGGTAAACCCGGTCTTGTTGGTGTGGCGAGAGCCGAATTTGTGGTTGTAAGCGGAGGTTAAAACCAGGTTGGTTTGCCGGCGTGATAAATCCATATAGGGCGATGGGATTAGCTGAGTATCGTGTGAGGTTTGGAAGGCATCGTGTTGGAAGAAAGTCAGTGCCGCCGTTGTTTTGAGAGTGGAACGGTCGGTGATAAAATAGCGGTGCGACAGGCCGGCGGCGGCCATGTATTGCTTGCTGTCGAAAATAAAGTTATCCTGCGTGTGCTCCCACTCGGTGGGGTCTTGCTCGTAATCTTCGGAAAATTTGTCGCGCAGCGCGGTTCCCCAAATCGAAAACGTTCCGGCTTTAGCCGTCGGGAAATTCAGCTTAACATTCAGGTCCTGGTAGTCCAGTTCACCGCCCAGGTCGACGCTTTTATCGAGTTTATTCATCAATCCCAGTGTGGAATAGCGGTAATTGAACAGGCAGGAGGCGTTGCTGTTTCTGCTCAACGGACCTTCCGAGGCCACGTCTATCCCCAGTACACCTACCTGGAATGTATTTTCATGTTTAAAGTTATTGCCGGTGCGCATTCGCATGTCGAAGACACCGGATACCGCATTGGCGTATTCGGCCGGGAATGCGCCGGTGAAAAAGTCGGAATTGCCCAATACATGACTGCTCAGGGATGAGAGGATGCCGCCCCCCAATATCGAGATGTCGGCATAGTGATTGGGGTTAGGGATTTCTACATCCTCCAGGCGCCATTGCAGCATATGCGGAGAGTTTCCATGGATCGAAATCCCGTTGTGCGACACATCGGACGATACTCCGGCGAATGAACCGACCAGCCGTGCCGGATCGTCCATACCGCCGGCGTAACGGCGGGCCTCTTCCATACTCAGCATTCTGGCTCCCGATACGGCCATCGGGTTGAGGGCTTCTTCCTTATTGACACGAGGCCGGATCACGATTTCTTCCAGTTTTTTTACCCGCTCCCGCATGGCGATCTGCAGGTCGACCTGTTTGCCGGTGCTCACCAGGATTTCACGGAGGATAGCCGGTTCATAACCGATCAGCGCCGCCTGTACCGTATGGCGGCCGGGCGGGATGCCGGTGAGTTGGAAATGACCGTTTTCATCGGTCAGCATACCGCTCCCCGGCAATCCGGGGAGTACGACTGCCGCATGAGCCACCGGGGCTCCCGATGCCTCGTCGGTGACTGTTCCGCGGATCGTTTGGGTGATTTTTTCTCCGCTTTGAGCCGATAGCCCAAACGGACACGCTAACACCGTAAGCAAAGCTGTCATTAGGATGGTACTCGTTTTCATATTCCCCGCTTTTTACTTTTCGTGCTGATCTTTCTCCCTCTTCTGGGCACGATTCTCTTGTCTCTCACGGATGCTGTTTAGCATGCGGCTGACATGGACCAAGGCCTTGGTTTTCCAGTTTTTTTCGGAAAAACTCTCGGATATAGCCTGTTCGAAAGCGTCCAGTACCTTTTGACATGTTTCTGCACTCAGCCCGGAAAGCTGCGATACGCGGGCTGTCAATTCTGTGTGGTTCATGGTATGCGTGTTTTAATTTATACCACGAAAATAGCAGACCAGAAAGGGGGGAGCAGGAAATGTAGACGGATATCTACGGTTTATCGACAGAACGGGTAAAATCGAAGATTTTTTTAGGGAAAGACCATCCCCTTACGGCAGCCCTCAAACCCAGGAGAAATTAAAAAAGAGAGCCGTAGCCCAGGGAAAATAAAGGAAGAAAAAGCCGTTTACCTACCGTTGCCAAGAGTCAGATCCACTACCGTTGCGTTCAGGAAAGAGACTAAATCTGCCGGTGCGATCCGTATCTGGGTGCCACGCTGACCCGCGCTGATGTAGATCTCCGTACATTCACCGGATAATTGGTCGAGGTAGGTCGGAAACTTCTTCTTCATCCCTATGGGCGAACAGCCGCCACGGACGTAGCCCGTAATGGGAAGCAATTCCTTCAGGGGGATCAGGTCGGCTTTTTTGTTGCCCGATACGCGGGCCGCTTTTTTCAGATCTACCTCCGCATCGCCGGGTATGACGCAGACGAAGATTCCGGTGCGGTCGCCGCGCAGGATCAAAGTCTTGAAGAGTGTGCGGGCATCAATCCCTAACTGGTCCGCAACGTGGGCGGCCGATAGATCGGCAGGGTCTACTTCATAGCGGTTCAGCGCATAGGCTATGCCCGCCTTCTCCAACAGGCGGGCGGCGTTGGTTTTGGTCTCCTTTTTCACACGTGGATTATTTAAACGCAAATATACGCTTATTCGGGACGGTAGCCTATTGTGGCATTTGAATTGAGGAATTTCGAGGTAAAAGTATTAATTTTGTATAGATAAGAAAAAAAGATGCAGGTCATTGAATCGATCTGACAACGACGCTCCGTGCGTATCTACAACGGGGAACCGTTGAAATCGGATGAACTCCGGGTTATCCGGGAATATATTCACTCCCTCGGCCAACCGCTAGGGGGAAACGCCCGGGTGGAGTTGATCCGGAAACCGATGGGTGCCGATGCGGTAAAATTGGGAACTTACGGAGTCATATCCGGAGCTTCCGATTTTCTGGTCTTGATCTACCAGCCGGGAAAACTGGCCGAGGAAAATGCCGGATACCTCTTCGAGCAGGTCGTCTTGTTTTGTACCGAACGCGGCCTGGGTACCTGTTGGCTCGAGGGTACACTTCGAAAGAGCGATTTCGCGGCAATGGTCGAACTGAAAGAGGAGGATGTGCTACGAATCGTCTCTCCCGTGGGCTACCCGGCCGAAAAAAAACGGCTGATCGAACGCCTGCTGCGAGCTGGCGCCGGAAGCGATAACCGCAAACCGTTCGGCTCGCTGTTCTTCGATCATACTTTCGATAAACCCTTGCGCGAAGAATCGGCCGGAGAATTTCTCCTGCCGTTGCAAATGCTCCGCCTGGCTCCTTCGGCCAGCAATACCCAACCGTGGCAAGTAGTGCTGAAGGACCGCAATTTGCATTTTTATTACCAGGATAAATCCCGGTTTTCTTCGATCGACCTGGGAATCGCCTTGTGTCACTTCGGGGAAACTTGCCGAGAACAAGGTCTGCACGGGAAGTTTTCCCAGCTCGGACCGGAAGAAATACCGCAAAGCTCGAAGCGGGAATATGCCGTTTCATGGATCGGCGCCGAGCCCTCCCGGTAGACAGCCGTTGGTTCCCGGGAGAAACCGTCGGGTCCCGGCTATTCGAAAGCATCCGGATTGATCCCCATAAAGAACACCGCCCATGACAAAATATGTCGAAGAAACTTTTGGAGTTACGGGTATGAGCTGTGCGGCTTGTGCCGGGCGCGTGGAAAAAATTCTGAACCGCCAACCCGGTGTGATTCGGGCTGCAGTCAACTTCGCCGCCTGCACCGTGGTCATCCGGTACGATCCGCAAGCCGAGAGTTCCGGGCAACTCCGTGAAGTGGTGCAGCAAGCCGGATACGATTTGATACCGATGATCTCCGATCGATCCGCAGCGGAACTCGAAGCCGCGCAATCGGAACACTACCGGAAATTGAAACGGCGCACCGCCTGGGCCGTCCTCCTGTCATTGCCGATTTTCCTGATCGGCATGTTCGGCATGAAATGGCCGTATGTCGACTGGATCATGTGGATACTCTCGACCCCGGTAGTATGCTGGCTGGGAAGGGGATTTTTCGTGAACGCCTGGAAACAACTCCGGCACCGGACGGCGACTATGGACACCTTGGTGGCTCTCAGTACCGGCATCGCCTACCTGTTAAGTCTTTTCAATCTGTTTTTCCCGGAATTCTGGATTTCCCGGGGCATACACCCGCACGTCTATTTCGAAGCGGCCAGTGTGATCATCGCTTTCATCCTGCTCGGTAGAACGCTGGAAGAACGGGCCAAAGGAAACACTTCATCGGCCATAAAAAAATTGATGGGCCTGCAGCCCCAAACAGTAATCCTTGTTCGTTCGGACGGCACATCGACAGAAATACCGGTGCAGCAGATACGTACCGGGGATGTGATCTCGGTGCGGCCGGGGGAGAAAATCGCGGTCGACGGAACCGTTGTGCACGGCAGCACGTATGTGGATGAAAGTATGCTCAGCGGCGAACCGGTAGCCGTCCGCAAGGAAAAAGATTCCCGCGTTTTCGCCGGAACCATTAATCAGAAGGGACATATCCGGTTTCGGGCAGAAAAAGTGGGCGGCGATACCCTGTTGGCACAAATTATCCGGATGGTACAGCATGCCCAGGGCAGTAAGGCGCCCGTACAAAAACTGACTGATAAAATCGCAGCGGTTTTTGTTCCCGTCATTATCGGGATCGCTTTGCTGGCACTCATACTTTGGATGATGCTCGATGCGGAGCACGGAATAACACACGGGATTCTGGCCCTGGTTACGGTATTGATTATCGCCTGTCCGTGTGCTCTGGGCCTGGCTACCCCCAC
Source organism: Rikenellaceae bacterium (assembly GCA_021203585.1). Taxonomy (GTDB): domain Bacteria; phylum Bacteroidota; class Bacteroidia; order Bacteroidales; family Rikenellaceae; genus JAJQAW01. Next base: position 2,468 of record JAJQAW010000091.1, on the reverse strand, counting down.
CGCTATGATGGTCGGCATCGGTAAAGGAGCTGAGAACGGCATCCTGATCAAAGATGCGGAAAGTTTGGAAACCGCCCGATAAATCGATACGGTGATCCTGGATAAAACGGGACCCGTAACCGAAGGAAAACCGTCCGTAACGGATCTTTATTGGCTTGATGAACAAGGGCGGGAATTCGAGTCCGCTTTATTTTTATCTTCCGTTTTTTACAGTCTGGAAAAACTTTCGGAGCATCCGTTGGCCCAGGCTGTGGTCTCTCATTTTGACCGAACAACGGCCTTACCGGTGGAACATTTTGAGAGTATCACCTCTCGCGGAGTGAAAGGCCAAGTAGGAGACACGGTTTATTGGGCAGGAAATCGGCAATTGCTCGAAGAAAACGGCGTTCGAATAAGCGAACAGCTGCAAAATTGGGCGGATTTCTTTTCTGCGGAGGCCAAAACCGTAATCTGGTTTGCCGACCAGAACCAGGCTCTGGCTGTGGCGGCGGTCACCGACCGGATAAAAGAAAATTCCCTCGCTGCGGTGAGGAAGTTAAAAGCGGCAGGCATCGAGGTGTGGATGCTGACGGGGGATCACGCGGCAGCGGCCGCCGAAACGGCTCGTCAAGCCGGCATCGAACAGGTACGAGCCGGCATGCTTCCACAGCAGAAAGCCGAATGGGTAAAACAATGGCAGGCACAAGGACGAACCGTAGCCATGGTGGGCGATGGGATCAACGATAGCGCCGCCCTGGCGCAGGCCGATCTGAGTATTGCGATGAGAAAAGGAAGCGATATCGCCATGGATGTGGCCCAGGTAACGATTATTTCCTCCAATCTATCCAAAATTCCGGAAGCCATCCGCTTATCGCAGCTGACCGTAAGGACGGTGCGGCAAAACTTGTTTTGGGCCTTTATTTATAACTTGATCGGGATTCCCATTGCCGCGGGAGTCTTATATCCCGTGAACGGCTTTTTGCTCGATCCGATGGTGGCCGGGGCAGCCATGGCCCTGAGCAGCCTCAGCGTGGTAGCCAATAGTCTGAGATTAAAAAGGAGAAATCTAAGTACAAAAACCAAATCGAATAACCTTTTCCATTTGAATGTAATGAAAAAAGAATACCGTATCGAGGGAATGAACTGCAACCATTGCCGGTTAAGTGTGGAGAAAGCATTGAACGGACTGGAGGGTGTTTCGGCCAGTGTCACGCTCGTCCCACCGGCGGCAACGATCGTTTTTACCGACCAGCCGCTGCCGCTCGATATTCTTCAAAAAGCGTTATCCCAGGCCGGGGATTTTATAATTCATCCGAAATAAACCGGCAGCCTGCGGGGGATCCGAAATGTGGGGTGGATCTTTAAACCGAAAAAATGGCGGGAAAACCGGGTAACTGATCATCAAAACAGCGACCTTACTCTTCGCTGATTTTTTGAATCCGCATCCAGTTGCTACGAATAAACTTTCGGTACGGTATCTCCTGTTAATACCCGGAGGCCGTTCATCGCCAAAGCCCGCATTTCGTCTTCACCGGGATAAAAGGCGACCGGGGCGATAAACTCCACCCGTTTTCGGATATACTCACGGGTGGTCTGACCATGAACGATGCCGCCGGTTAGCAGAATCGCATCCACGCGGCCCGATAATACCGCAGCCATCGCCCCGATTTCTTTGGCTACCGCATAGCCCATTGCATCGACAATGAGCCGGGCGCGGGTATCGCCCGAAGCGGCGCGTTCCCGGACCGTACGCATATCGTTGGTACCCAACCAGGCCACGACTCCGCCTTTGCCGGCTACCTGCTTTTTCAGTTCGGAGTAGGTATATTTCCCACTGAAGCACAGATCGATCACCTGACCCGCGGAAAGCGTCCCCACCCGCTCCGGTGAGAACGGTCCTTCGCCGTAAAGGGCGTTGTTGACATCGATTACGCGGCCTTTTTCGTGTGCGGCAACTGAAATTCCTCCACCCAGGTGGGCCACGATCAGGTTCAACTCTTCGTATTTTTTATCGATAGATTGCGCGTACATCCGGGCTACGGCCTTCTGGTTTAACGCGTGAAAGATCGACAAACGGGGAACCTCCGGATGGCCGCTGATCCGGGCCACATCCTGCATTTCGTCCACCACCACCGGATCGGCGATAAACGCCCGGGCTCCGTGCCCGATCTGCTTTGCCAGATCGCGAGCGATCAAACCGCCTAAATTGGAGGCGTGTTCGCCCATGGGCGCATCGATCAGATCCCGAACCAAGGCCTCGTTCATTTCGTAAACACCGGACGGGATCGGTTTAACCAATCCCCCGCGACCGACTACCGCATCGATACTCCCGAGGGCCACCCCTTCCTGCCGGAGAGCTTCTAAGATTAAATCCTTACGGAAAGAGAACTGATCGGTGATTTTCGGATACGGAGCCAATTCTTCGTTGCTGTGGCGCAGGGTTTTCTCAAAAATTTCGGTTTCATTCTCGAACAGAGCGATTTTGGTAG
>JAJQAW010000126.1:2512-8996 GCA_021203585.1 Rikenellaceae bacterium | reverse complement strand
GACTTCTGACTCCCGGCTACCAGGAGTCGCCTTTCATCCCGTTTACCGAAGTGCTGAATAATGGAAATCCATGGATTAACGGACAGGCCTTTTTCATCGATGCTGCGGAGAACGGTATTTTCGAGCCCGTTTCGTATAGTATAAGCGATTTATTCGGTTCGATCAACGACTCTCGGTATCCTTACTATTGGTTCTCCCAATTGATGAAAGGAGCCGATATGATCACAGAAGGTACCGTGCCGTTTTTGGCCGTTTCTTCCCGAACTATTGTTTTTGTTCCTACCAAAGATGCGATTGAAAAAGCGCTGCAGCAAGATGCCATTCCCGGTATCAAAGGAGGATCGTTCGACAGTGAAGACCTGCTGGTCTACGACGAAATCGATGAAAATACCCTTCGGAATTACCTGTTGAGCTACTTCGTTTCCAATACCAATAATATCATTTTGGACTTTCCCTACATCGGATCCAGATTCAGTTCAGGCACTTATTTAAGCATGAATCTGGAAAACCTGAATTATGTAGAATCCGGAAATTCAATCAGCGTGTCCTTGGATGGAAAAAGCAGCGTATCTGTTGTTTCGGACTATGACCTGTTTCCGTTCGTCTACGGGGACGGATGTTTCCATTTTATAGAAAGTGTTCTTTGATAACTGATAAAACTTGAATATGAAGATAAAAACCTATCTGATCCTGGCGATGCTGCTTTTCGGTATGGAATCGGTATTCGCACAAACTGTTCTTACGGGAAACGTTACAGAGACGGACAACGGCAAAAGGGTGCCCCTTCCCGGTACCAACGTAAATATTGTGAACGCTCAGAACCGCTCCATCGGTGGAACCATCGCGGGAGGAGACGGGAACTACCGTTTGGTGGTCCCCAGTAATGAACGTAACCTGACCATAGTCTATTCTTTCATCGGTAAAGAAAGCAAATCCTTTCCTTACACCGGGCAACAGGTACTCAATGTTCATCTGGAAAATAGCGCGGAAATAATCGATGAAGTGGAAGTAGTCGGACGGCGCATCGACCGCAACGACATGGGTATTTCACAAAGAGAACAGGTAAGCGCCACACAAAAAGTGATGATGGAAGACCTGATCGCAACCTCTCCCGTAACCTCCATCGAAGAAGCGCTTCAGGGTGCCTTGGGAGGATTGGACATTATTACCGACGGGGGTGACCCGGGTGCCCGCAGTACGATGCGTATCTGGGGAACCAGCTCACTGAATGCATCTTCCGAACCGTTGATCGTCATCAACGGGGTTCCTTACACCAACGACATCGACGATGAGTTTGACTTTTCAACGGCCAATGACGAAGATTTGAGCGTGTTGCTCAATATTTCACCCGCCGATATCGAATCGATCGAAGTGTTGAAAGACGCCGCAGCCACTGCCATTTGGGGATCTCAGGGGAGAAACGGAGTATTGGTCATCACTACCAAAAAAAGGTTCCACCGGGAAAACCATGTTCTCCTTTTCATCCAAGTTTACAGCCAAGTTCGAACCCTCTACGATCCCGATGCTCAATGGGAATCAGTATCCGGCCTTGATGCAGGAGGCCATTTGGAACAGTGCCAATTACGTGGGTTTAGACAATTCATCCACTTATCTGAATCTTCTGTTCAATACGCCGGAAATCGGCTTCGACCCGGATTGGACCTATTTTAACGAATACAATCAGGATACCAAATGGCTGAACGAAATACGAAGAACTCCGGTATTTACCTACGACAATAACTTCTCAATGAGAGGAGGAGGCGATAAAGCGGATTACCGTTTCTCATTAGGCCATGTAAAAGAAGACGGTGCGACGATCGGCAATTCAAAACAAACGATCAGTACTACCTTGAACGTGGGGTATCGTTTCTCGCAAAAATTGAGGTTCGATGTGGACTTCTCTTATGCCCAGACCGAACACGATCAACCCTGGAACGGAGGAAGTGAAACGTTACGCAGCGAGGCGTTTTTCAAAATGCCCAATAAGTCTCCTTACTGGATCGATCCGGTTACCGGTGAACGAACGGATAAATATTTTTCGCGACAGGACGTGAGTTACGAAGACACCTTTACGGTAAGTGATAAGAAGGCAAAAAATTACAATCCGGTGGCCATGGTACATGAAAGTATGAACAATACCATGTCGCGGGAGACCCGGGTCAAATTTATGCTCGATTACCGCATCAACCCGGACTTGAAATATACGGTCTGGGTGGCCCTGAACCAATCCTCGACCAAAAACCGGAAATTCCTTCCGCAAATTGCTACAGGAGTCATCTGGAACAGTCAGTACGCAAACCAAAGTACAGACAATATGTCGGACGCTTTGACTCTGCAGACCGAAAACAAGTTGTTGTACATTAAGAATTTCGAAGGTGACCATACGCTGATCGCGAACGCAGTGTTCCGTACTAAACAGGTCCAAAAATCCAGTTATGCCGGTGCCACGGCCGGTAACGCCTCTTCCGGACTCTCCGATCCGATCGTAGGTACGAACGTAGCCGATTTCGGTTCCTCGAAATCCGAGGCCCGTTCTTATTCCGGAGTGGGTCTGGTCAACTATACTTATAAAGGAAGGTATGTGGCTCAGGGAAGCATCACGGTCGAAGGGAACTCTCACATGGGAAGATCCAAGAGAACGGGTATATTCTACGGAGTAGGAACCTCCTGGAACATCCAGAATGAACCCTTCTTCGAAGATCGCGCGGATTGGTTGGACGAAGCCAAATTGAGGGCCAGCTACGGAGTCACCGGTAAGTCTCCGGACGGCAGTTATTTTATGGGCGCCTACACCTCGTTGGGAAGTTATATGGATATGTCGGCCGTTTCGCCCACCCGAATTCAATTGGACGATTTGCAATGGCAAACCACCCGCGACGTCAGTTTGGGAGCGGATTTCAGTTTTCTCAGGGGAAAAGTGACCTTTAACGTGGACTGGTACCGAAGAATGACCTCCGATCTGCTGCAAAAAGATGTCAACATACCCTCTACGACCGGTTTTTCCTCCATCAAATACTACAATTCCGGAAAAGTACTCAACTCCGGGGTCGAATTCCGTACGGACCTCGTGCTCTTCCAAAATAAAGAATGGCGGGTAACGGGCTGGATGAACTTGAGCCGCAACAAAAACGAAGTAAAAGAACTTCCCGGCAATATGGTTCAGGAAAATTACAGTTTTGGAAATGGCAATTACGCGATCTTGGTGGAAGAAGGCCGTCCGTTGGGTTCATTTTACGGTTACCGGTATGAGGGAGTGTACCAAAATCACGATGCGACTTATGCGCGGGATGCCCAAGACAACATCATGAATAATGTCAACGGCGATCCGATCATTATGAGCAATGGTACGGCCCAGGTGTATCCGGGTGACGCTAAATACCAGGATATCAACCACGACGGGATAATCAATGAGTACGATATCGTTTATTTGGGCAATTATATGCCGACCCTGACTACCGGAGCCGGATTTTCGATCAGGTATAAAGACGTGCAGCTAAGCGCCCGATTCCATGGACGATTCGGCCAGAAAATCATCAACCGCACCCGTATCGACAACGAAGCGATGTACAACACCAACAACCAGAGCCGCGCTACGCTCCGGCGGTGGAAAAAAGAGGGTGACGATACCGATATTCCTCGCGCTTTGTACAACGAAGGCTACAATTACCTCGGATCCGATCGTTTCGTGGAAGACGCTTCCTATTTCAGACTTCAATCCTTATCCATGACCTACTATATCCCGAAGGCCGTTTGTTCCCGTTGGGGCATCAACTCGCTGAATGTTTTCGTTACCGGCTACAATCTGTTGACGTTAACCAAATATACAGGGCAGGACCCGGAGGTTTCCATTCCCACTACCGCCACCAAATTAGCTCAGGATAATTCGCTGGCTCCGGCCACGATTCGTATTTCATGTGGTCTAAACCTTACTTTCTAAAATCAAAACGATATGAAAAAACACCTTATATTATCAATTATTTCGCTGCTTTTTCTCAGTAGTTGCAATAACTGGTTGGACATTTTACCCAACAACGAACAGGTTACGGAAATGTACTGGAAAAGCAAGGAAGACGTGGAACAGGTCGTGGCCGCCGGGTATTACTACATGCGGCAAACCACTCCTTATCTGATCGATTGGGGAGAACTTCGCGGCAGTTCGATCATGACCCCGTATACGGAGAAAGACAAATTACAGAATTTTCAACTGCTGGCCACTTCTTCTTTATGCGAGTGGGGAATTTTTTATCAGGTAATCAATATGGCCAATTCCGTGTTGGATTATGCACCGGAAGTTCAGGGTATCGATAATACCTACACCATCGAGGCCATGAGATCGCATCAAACCGAAGCCTACTTCATGCGGGCTCTGATGTATTTTTACCTGGTCCGCAATTTCAAGGAAGTACCTCTTGTTCTCTCTGCCTATGTAGACGATTCGACTCCCTATAACATTCCGAAGTCTACGGAAGAAGAAATTATTGCGCAAATCAAGCAGGATATTACAACGGCTTTGGAAAGCCGGGCTGCGAAAGAATTTTTCGAAAACACTTCCTGGGCGTACGCCAGCAAAGGGCGGGCCACCAAATGGGCGTTGTATGCACTGATGGCCGAAGTCTGCCTCTGGAGCGAGGATTATGACGACTGTATTATTTATGCCAACGAGTTAATCGATGCAACTTCCGCTTACCGCCCGGCATTTGTTATGGACGGCTCCATTTGGTTTGAAATGTTCGAGATCGGCAATAGCAACGAATCGATTTTCGAACTCAATTGGGAATCGGGAACTTACAGCCAAACGGCGTACAGCCCGAGTAATTATTTTTCCAAGTATGAGACGACTACTTATCAGTTCTCCCGAGCGACGACCAACCGGCTCCAGGAGCAGCAAACACAGGCCAATCTCTACGGAAGCGGAACCTACCGCGGCCTCAATGCCACGTACAACAATACCGAAGGTGAGACCCGGGCCATTCCATGGAAATACATCGGACTGCAAAACGGATCGGATCGTACCACGACCGATGCCAATTTGATTATTTACCGGATGGCGGATGTGATGCTGATGAAAGCGGAAGCGCTGATCTGGAAAGGACAGAATTATTGGGAAGAAGCGCTGAATATTATTAATCAGATCCGTGCGCGGGCCAACGTGCCGGAATATGAGTTGAATCTTTCGGCCCTGACAGAGGAATCCCTGCTGCAAATTCTGCTCGAAGAGCGGGATCTGGAATTGGCCGCAGAATTCAAACGATGGTATGATTTGGTGCGGTTCGGGAAGTCACAGAATTATAAATATAAAACCCAGTTCATCAATATGATTATTGAGAACAATGAAACCGCCAGCTCCTCCTGGTTGCGTTCGGTGCTTCAAAACAACAACGCGTGGTGCCTGCCCATCAATGAGAAAGAACTCACTTCGAACGACGCTTTGGTACAGAATCCTTATTACGAATCGACTAATTAAAAAATCATGAAAAAGTCAATCATACTCTGCATAATCAGCTTTTTGGCTCTGTTTTCATGCAACGATCCTTACGAAGGGACTACTTATCAGGTATACGACCTGAATCCGATTTCCACTTACCTGGATAGTCGCCCCGAGGTATTCTCGGAATGGGTTGCCATTCTGAGGTATGCGGATCTTTACAATGCGATCAATCAGGCCTCTGAAAATTTTACGGCTTTTGTTCCGGACAACGAGGCGGTTTTGCGTTTTTATCAAAAACGCAATGTCGGTTCTATCGAAGAATTGGGTCAGGAATTCGCCAACGATCTGGTGAAATTCCACATCATCCACGACTCGTTGAACTACAATGCATTCATCGAAAACGAAAAATTACTGACTCCCACCCTGTCGGAGGATTACCTGACGGTAGATTACGGAGAGGGAGGTAATGAGGATATACGGGTCAATGGAGAAGCCCGGGTATTGGAATTTGCGATCAAAACATCGAACGGATACGTATATGTTCTGGAAGATATGATGACCCCTCTGCTGGAATCCATTACCGAGCGGTTCGAAGAAAACGCGGACCAGTATTCCATTTTCAATGAAATTTTAGAGTTGACCAGCTGGAAAGATAGTTTACACATCATTTACGATGAATACAGGCAAGCCAGCGGTTTAATCAGGAAAGTAAGACGGAATTATACCGTCCTGGCCGTTCCGGACGAGTCGTTCCGTAACAGCGGCATCTATTCGGTATCGGATCTGATCCAAACCATCGCCGATAGCGAGTATGGAGAGCCGGGAACGAATTATACGGCCAAGACAAACCAATTGTTCCTGTATATGGCCTATCACATCTTGTCCGGAAAATACGAGGTCGAGGATATTCATTCCCTGGAAAACTCCACTTCCAACAAGAAAATCATCACCACGCTGTCCGGAAATGTGCTGCAAATTTCAGAGGAAGAGAATGAGCAATTCTATTTGAATTACGAAGCTGACCAGCATGTGGAAGCCCGGATTATGGAGGAAAAA
>JAJQAW010000126.1:0-2502 GCA_021203585.1 Rikenellaceae bacterium | reverse complement strand
ATCTCTGCGATTATCCGGAAATCGAGGAGTATGTTACGGCCAATCAGACGGATATTTTGCTGTACCGGATCGAAAGTCCCGGAGGTTTGGAAGGGAATATCCCTTTACCGGCGAGTCTGGGTTGTTTTAATGCGGTGTACGCTCCCAATCCGAGTGCCGGTAGTTCTTACCCGGTTATTGAATACCGGGTGTCACGGGGCCCGACCAGTTCCAACGATTGGACCGGTAAATTTATGTATAACGATCAGATGATTCTCAATCTGGGCACGAACGGATACATCGATCTGACCACTCCGGCGCTAATCAAAGGCAAATACAAAGTTACTCTGGTGTTCCCGTACGCAACAAGCCAAAATTTCATTCGAACGGCGGCCGAAGGTAGCGATGGCGGCTCGATGAGATTTACTTTCGACGATGATCTTGAACAAAAAAGTACGATCGGCTCTCCGGTAATGAGTTTAACTGCCGATAAATTAGGAGTATATGAGTGGGTGATGTTCGATGAAATCGAATTTGAAGAAACTTCGACTCATACCTTTAGATTGACCTTCCTCGATCCGGAAGCCAGTAGCAGAGCTAAAAATTATCGGCTCCATTTCGATTATCTCCGGTTCGAACCGATCTTGGATTAATTTCTTCATGAATCAATAAATTTAATTCTTAGCTATGAAAACGTTAAAAAACATACTGACAGGTATTGGAATCAGCGCCTTGTTGTTATCCTCCTGCTCCGACGAATGGGACAGCCATTACAGTCAGCAGGAACAGGAATTCGATGTGGAAGGATTAACGGTGATCAATGGGGAAATACTCGATTACCTGAGTTCCACAGCGGAATACAGTTCGATGTACAATTTATTGGATCGAACCGGTATTTTGGATTCGATGAAAACCCGCGACCAAATTTTCACGGTTCTGACCGTGGATAACCAGTTGCTGCAGGTGGAACTGGACGATGAGAAATACACGGCCATGTCCTTTATCTCGGACCTGGCTTTCTCGCCGGCCAACATGGCCAACGGTCAACGCATTTTGATGTGGAACGGTAAATACCTCACGATAACCATCGACGATAACGGTACGATTGCTTTTAACGGTTCTCAAACCGTTAAGATCATCAAACTGAACGATGGCTACCTATATGAAATCAACAGCATCGTCAATCCGCCCAAATCGCTGATCGAGCATATCCAGGGTTTGAGCGACGAATATTCCATGTTCCGAGATTCCGTGCTAAAATACAACGCGCGGGAGTTCGATCGGGAAAATAGCCTGCCCATCGGAGTGGACGCCACGGGAAGTACGGTTTACGATACCATTTGGATTACGACCAATTCCTTCTTTGCCAATGCCGGATTCGATATTTTTTCCGAAGCGAACTACGGTACCGTACTCATTCCCTTCAACGATATTGTCTTGGCCTCGTGGGCTCACGCCGAAGAGCGGATGAAAAAATGGAATTTAACGGATATTCCCGAAATGCGTCCGGATTCCATTGCCCGGCAATTCTTTTATAAAGTGGGCTTTTTCAATACCGCCTTGACCCTAGACCAATTAAACAACGGAGAAGAGGATTTGAAATCCATTTTCGACAGTTCCAACAACAAAACCGGTATCCGACATATCTGGCGCCCCGGAGTCCAAAAGGTGTATACGGATCAAACGGTCGAATTGAGTAATGCTACAGTTTATTATGTAAGTTATTTACAGACTCCGATCAATACTTTGATTTGGAGAATTAAAGACTTTTTCTGGAATTACAATAATTTGAGATATGAGCAAAAGCAGGAATATTACACGTTCGAGAATTTAGATGAACCGATAGACGATGAGAGCGGATGGCTGTCCAGCGTAACCTGGACTGTAGATTACGCCCGATGGATGGAAGGTGGAATGTATTCGAATGGTGTATTTACTTGTAAAACGGCACAATACAAAATTTTGGACCTGGAATATACCAACCAAGACGGCAACGTCTATGTTCTCGATTTCAAACCTTATCATTTCCATTGGGATGCAAATCAAAATCCGGCGCCGGCCCCTTATTTAATTCCCCCCGGGACTTATAATTTCGCAATGGCTTTGCAACAAGATGCGCGTCATGCGATCGATATTTATATTAACGGTGAGCCTCAAGCCAGTCTTGCCGCCTCTTCCACCGATTGGAACAACTATAATTACGATCGTTACAGTAATGGATTGTATCCGTTCGGTTATACCGGAAACGATTCCAAATATGGCCACGACGGCGGTCCACTGGGCGTAGTTACTTTTACGGAAGAAGAAGGAACTCCGATTACCATTACCATCGTTTGCACCGATTTATCGGGAAGTACAAAACCCTTGCCTCTGTATGCTTGGACCTTGACTCCAACGGAGGACTGTTATTAATTCCTTGAAGAATAAAATATGAAAAAGATAAAAACAATACTCACGACCTTTCTCCTTGTACTGTTCGTCTCAGGGGCTGCGGCTCAGGATCTACGTACGGTAACCGGAAAA
>JAJQAW010000208.1:409-9001 GCA_021203585.1 Rikenellaceae bacterium | reverse complement strand
GGCCTCGGCAATGGCACCTCCGATAACAGGCTCCGTCCCCGTGCCAAATTCGTCGATTAGCAACAGGGAATGGCGGCCTGCTTTCTGCACCATCCGCTTCATATTGAGCAGGTGTGAGCTGTAGGTACTCAGATCATTATCGATGGATTGTTCGTCTCCCATATCCAGAAATAGGCTGTTGAACAGACCGGTTTCGGAATTTTCAGAAGCAGGGATCAGAAAACCGTTTTGCAGCATATATTGAAGCAGCCCCACGGTTTTCAATACAACGGATTTTCCGCCGGCATTTGGACCCGACACCACCAGCATGTGGGTATCGCGGGTCAGGGTCAGATTCAACGGTACCACCGGTTTCCCCTCTTTGTCGAGGGTTTGTTTGAGCAGCGGATGTCGGGCGTTCCGGAAGCCGATTTGCGGAGCGTCATGGAGAATCGGCTTCACGCAATCGTTTTCCAGCGCCCATTTGGCTTTGGCCCGAATGAAATCGATCGTAGCCAGGAATTCTCCGGAAGCCCGAATTTCCGGAGTAACCGGGCGAAGATCATCCGTAAATCCCGCCAGTATCCGGACGATTTCTCTTTTTTCGTTATATCCCAGTTCTTTGATCTCGTTGTTCAATTCGACCACTTCGATCGGTTCGACGTAAAAGGTCTTTCCGGTGGCGGACTGGTCGTGGATAAAACCGTTGATTTTCCGTTTATTGGCCGCAGAAACCGGGATTACCGTCCGTCCGTCCCGTACGGATAGCGTGGCGTCCGAATCGACGAAGCCGGCGCTCTGGCCCTCCCGCAGGATGCGATTAAATAATTTGGAGACCTGTCCTTCGCGGTCGCCGATGGCTCGGCGGATCGCTTGCAACTCGGGAGAAGCGTTGTCTCGGACTTTGCCGAAACGGTCTACGATCGCATCGATGCGGCGCGCCAGATCCGGGAAAGCTTCCACACCCTCCAGCAGCTCCGTCAGCCGGGGGTATTTACCCTCCTCCTTGCGGTGAAAAAAAGAGAGCAATTCGCCGATACCGGTCAGGGCCCGACGGATTACTACCAAATCCTCCGGGAGCAGGTAGGCGCCGGCTATCTCCACCCGGTGCAATACCCCATGAACGTCCACGAAGTGGTTTTGCGGGAAATCCTCTTCCATCAAGAGGATGTTCCGCATCTCCTGGCAACGGACCAACGCGGTTTCCACCTCCCGAAAAGAGGAGCTGAAGGCTGTAGCGGCCAGTAGTTCACGGGCCCGTGAACTAACGCACAGCCGTTCGGTTTGGCGGCGAATCCGGTCGAACCCTATTTTGGATTCAAAATCAGTCGGATATATCATTTTTCTGTTTTTCGGACCACAAAAATAGGCATTATTTCCTTAGCCGCGAACTTTTACCGGCAAAAGTCCGTTAATCCGACACTCCGCAGGCTTGGAACAAGGCCCGTATCGGGAATACTAAAAACGTGCCCTTTCCGGGCGGAACAGCTTGGAATGGCTTTACCGCGCAATCAAAATCATTACCTTTGCACCATGAATCCGAAATTCACCACCGATTGGTTGCCTGCCTCGGCCAAAGAAGTTCAGTCCCGCGGCTGGGATCAACTGGATATTATTCTTTTTACCGGGGATGCGTATGTGGATCATCCCTCCTTCGGTACGGCGGTCATCGGGCGGATACTGGAGGCGGCCGGATACCGCGTCGGCATCGTGCCTCAACCCAATTGGCGGGACGATCACCGGGATTTCAAAAAGCTGGGTCGACCCCGGTTGTTTTTCGGAGTTTCGGCCGGCAACATGGATTCGATGGTCAACCGTTATACCGCCAACCTGCGCCTGCGCAGCGATGATGCGTATACACCGGGCAATCAAGCCGGATTCCGGCCCGATTATGCGGTAACCGTATACACCCGGATTCTCAAAGAACTCTATCCGGAAGTACCGGTAGTGCTGGGAGGGATCGAAGCCTCCCTGCGGCGGCTGACCCACTACGACTACTGGAGCGATACGATCAAGCCGTCGGTGCTGATCGACAGCGGCGCGGATTTATTGAGTTATGGAATGGGGGATATCGGCATGGTGGAAATCGCCCGGGCTATGCACAATGGATTCAACCTGAAATTACTACGAAACCTTCCTCAGGTGGCTTTCATTGCGGATGCCGCTTATGCGGCGCGGATTTCCGACGGTGCCTGCCGCCTGCACGTCTACGAGGAATGCGTGAGGGATCCCCTGAAATTTGCCGAAAATTTTGTGCGGATCGAAACCCAGTCCAATCGCTTGGAGCCCCAAACACTGATCGAAGGGTATGGAGACCGGACGGTGGTGGTCAATCCTCCTTATCCGCCGATGACCGAAAAACAACTGGACCGCACTTATGCGCTGCCTTTTACCCGGTTACCGCATCCCCGGTATCGGGGCAAGGGGGCCATTCCGGCGTATGAAATGATCAAATTTTCAGTCAATCTGCATCGGGGTTGTTTCGGAGGATGCAGTTTCTGTACGATCTCGGCTCACCAGGGAAAGTTTATTTCCAGCCGCTCTCCGCAATCGGTTCTGCGGGAGGTGGAGGCACTCACGCGGATGGATAATTTTAAGGGCGTTCTGACCGATTTGGGTGGGCCTTCAGCCAATATGTACCGGATGTCGGGTATGAACCGGGAGCTTTGTCGAAATTGTGTACGGCCCTCCTGTATTGATCCGAAACCTTGCAAAAACCTCCGTTGCGATCATGCTCCGTTGATCGATCTTTACCGAAAAGTTCGGAGTATCAAGGGCGTAAAACGGGCCTTTATCGGCAGTGGGATCCGGTACGATCTGTTCATGCGCCAGGCGGATCGTTTCTACCTGCGGGAAGTGATCCGGCACCACGTCAGCGGGCGGTTGAAGGTGGCCCCGGAGCATACCGAAGAAAGTGTGCTCAGGCTTATGCGGAAACCTTCGTTCGAATGGTATCGTCAATTGCAAGAATCCTTTCGGGAAATCTGTGAAGAAGAGGGGGTAAACTACCAGTTGGTCCCCTATTTCATCTCCAGTCATCCCGGATGCACGGAAGATCATATGAAGTGGTTGGCCAGGGAAACCCGTCGGTTAAATATTCGCCTGGAACCGGTGCAGGATTTTACGCCCACTCCGATGACCCTTTCTTCGGTGATGTTCGCCACCGGGATCGATCCCTACACCGGACAGCCCTTGTACGTAGCCCGTGCACAGGATGAGAAACGGAGGCAGAAGAGTTACTTTTTCTCGCCCGGGACCCCTCCCAGGCCGGTCTCCGGCTCGAAGATCCGCCGGAAACCCCGAAAAAAATAGTTCCGGCAGCCGGAAAAGCTTTCCGCACTCTTTGTTGCGGGTGCGAATGAAAACGGATCGAAAACCTTATCTTTGCGGAGTGAAACAAAAAGACAATAAACTCGAACAGGTACCCCGATTGCTGGCTTTGGTTCTGGCCATGCTCAGTGGTCTTTCCTTGGCGGGCGGATTTTCAGTAGGCGGATGGGATGCCCGGCCGGTTCGCTTGTACGCCGATCTAACCAAAGGGCTCTTCGTAACGGAAGAGGAGGTTCCGGACGACAGTTACCTCTGGGCGCAGATCGAAATGCCGGACCCGCTTCCGGAAGGAGCCTGGGAACCCCATTCCGAAGTACCGGATGTCGCTCCGGCTGCCGAAAACCGGACCGGGCAGCAGTCTGCGGCGGAAGCAGTCCCGGTCGAAAAAAGCGCTATGGAATCCGTTGCCGCGTTGGAATCCCGTACGGACCCGGCAGGGGTGCAGATGCACGCGGTACCGATCGAAGATTTTTCGGAAAATCGGGATGCCTTGTCCTTCTTTTTTTCCGCGTTGGATCGCCGTCAGGAACTGGACCGCCCGGTCCGGATCGCTTTTCTGGGCGACTCTTTCGTGGAAGGAGATATTCTGACCAGCAATTTGAGGGAATACCTGCAAGAACGTTTCGGTGGACGCGGGGTCGGTTTCGTGCCCCTGGCGGCTATCGATCGGTACCGAAATACGGTCAACATCGAACACGAAGGGTGGCGGATCCAAAATTCACTTTACCGGGATCAGAAAGCCAACTACCTGCTGGGGGGGCAGACCTTCTTCCCGGCCTCCGGAGAGGCCTGGGTCAGTATCCGCACTACCGACCAGCGGGATCATGCCAAATCTTTCGATACAGCCTCCCTGCTTTACTCGGCGGACAGCGCGGCTACCGTCTATTATCGGCTGGGCGCTGCCCAGGAGCAGCAAACCTCTTTGCGGGACGACGGAAGTCTACAGTTGTTGGTTACCCACCGCAAGGATATGCGGTCGGTGAACTTTCGGATCCAGGCCGGAGAGGGTTTTACCGGGTACGGCCTCTTTTTGAACGACGAAACCGGGGTTTATGTGGACAATTATTCGCTGCGCAGTTCTTCCGGCGTCCAACTCTTGCGCGTAGGTCCGAACTTGCTGCAACGCATGAGCCGGATGATACCCTACGATTTGGTCATCCTGCAATACGGGATGAACGTCATGGAGGCGGACCGGAGGGAGTACAACACCTACACGGAGCAGATGATCCGGGTGGTGAACCGGATCCGGGAAGCCATGCCCCAGGCCAGTATTCTGATCTTCGGAGTCGGCGACCGCAATTTCCGGAACGAAGACGGCGATATGGTGACCCGTCCCGGTGTCATCAGTCTGATCGAAGCCCAGCGCCGGATCGCGCAGGAGAGCGGAGTGGCTTTTTGGAATACCTACCTGGCCATGGGCGGACGCAACAGCATGGGATCGTTCGTCGATCATACTCCGGCACTGGCCAATAAAGATTATACGCACATCAATTACCTGGGCGGTCGCCGGATCGGTCTGGCCTTCGGACAGGCTCTGACCGAAGCTCAATCCCGCTACGAATGATGAAACGGGTGGTCGTATATATCGTCGGTCTGGCTCTCTTTGCTGGGTGGTGGAAAGCCGGGACGGGGAATTCGGCTTCCTCGGAACCGGATCCGATTCCTGCGCCGGTTTTGCTCCGTCCTTTTGAACCTATGGTGCTGGATTCAACTCGGAATATCATTACGGATAGCACCGCATCCCTGGAAACCTTTTACCGGAGTCTGGCCGCCCTGAAATTAGCCGGGCGCAACGACGGAAACACCGTTGTCTCTATCTTTCATCTGGGCGATTCGCACATCCAGGCGGGTTTTCTGACGGGAACCGTCATGCGGGATTTTCACCGGGATTTTGGGAATGCCGGCCGGGGATTGATCACACCGCTCAAAATGGCCCGAACCAACGAACCCACCGATTACATCATCCGTTCCGCCAAAACGTGGGAGCGTGCCGTGCTGGTACAGGCCGCCCGCCCTTTTCCGGTGGGCGTGGGCGGCGTTTCCATTTCCTGTCGGGAGCCCAATTTTTCATTGACCGTCGGAGCCCTTAACCGGACCGAAACCGAGGATTACTCCTTCAACCGGGTGCACGTGATCAAATACCCGGGAGCGCCGGTATTGAATGTGGACGATAAAGAATTGCAGGCCACGGCAAGTTATACGATCGATGAGAATCCCTACCTGAGTACGGTTGTGCTCAATCGGAACGTTTCGGAATTGACCCTTTCCGGTCAGGCTCGGGAACAGCGCGATTCCTCGATTTACTACGGATTCGTGCTGGAAAACAGCCGAAACGGTGTGCTGTATCATTCGGCCGGAATCAACGGCGCCCAGTTTCTGCACTGGACCCGGCCCGAAACCTTCAGTGAGCAAACTTCGGTCCTGGGACCGGATTTGATCATCCTGTCGATGGGTACGAACGAAGCCCAGCTCGTGCGCGGTTTTTCCGCCGAACAGTTCGAAGCCCATATCGACACGATTGTTTGCCGGTTAAAAGCACAAAATCCCGATGCGGCGATTTTGCTGACCACGCCCCCGGAAAGTTTCCGGCGAGAACGTGTCAACCGGCAGTATGTATACACGCCCAATACCTTAATCGCCGAGGTGAGCCAGGTCATCCGCCGGTACGCCCAAAGGCACGGATACGCTTGTTGGGACCTGTTCGACATTGCGGGCGGTGCGGGTTCGTGCCAGCTGTGGAAAGAGACGGGACTTTTTGCCCGGGATCACCTTCATTTCACCCGGGAAGGATACGAGGCGTTGGGGCACCACCTGTACGGAGCCCTCATAAAAGGCTATAATCAATATGTTGGAGACCATTACGGAGAATCTGCTCCGGATCCTGAAATATAATCCGCAGGAACCGCTCCTGTTCAATAGCGCGCTGTTTCTCTTCCTGTATACGGGGGTAATGATGGTTTACGGCATGCTGCGTAAGAAAGGAATCGCGCGTATTCTCTTTATCACCGCTTTTTCCTATTATTTCTATTATAAATCGAGCGGCTTATATTTTTTTATCCTCCTCTTTATATCGGTTTCGGATTTTGCCATCGGACATGTCATACAACGGGCCGGAACCCGGTGTGCGCGGCGTAGCTTGGTGGCGCTCTCGTTGATCATCGATTTGGGGATACTGACCTATTTCAAATATACCAATTTCCTTCTTGCCGCCCTGGCCGATCTGTTTCATAAGCCTTTCGATCCCTTTGCCATCATCCTGCCGGTAGGCATCTCGTTTTTCATCTTCCAGTCCATTAGCTACACCATCGATATTTACCGGGGGCGGATCGCTCCGCTCAAAAACTGGTACGATTATAATTTCTACCTCTCCTTTTTTCCACAGCTGGTAGCCGGACCGATTGTCCGGGCCCGGGATTTTATCCCGCAAATCCACCGGCCCCCCTTTGTTTCCAAAGAGATGTTCGGCCGGGCTATTTTCCTGATTATCGGGTGGCTGTTCAAAAAAGCGGTTATTTCGGATTATATCAGTGTCAATTTCGTGGACCGCATTTTCGATAATCCGCACCTATATTCCGGGATCGAGAATCTGGCCGGGGTATATGGATACGCCCTACAGATTTACTGCGATTTTTCCGGCTATTCGGATATGGCCATCGGTCTGGCGCTCTTGATGGGATTCCATTTCAACATCAATTTCGACGCCCCCTATAAATCGGCTACCATCACCGAATTTTGGCGCCGCTGGCACATTTCCCTGTCCAGTTGGCTGAAAGATTACTTGTATATTTCGCTGGGCGGCAACCGCAAAGGCAAAATCCGAACGTACCTGAATCTAATGATTACCATGACTTTAGGGGGATTGTGGCACGGAGCCTCGTTACGGTTCGTGCTGTGGGGCATTTTGCACGGGATTTCGCTGGCCGTGCACAAGGTCGTTCTCACCTTCCTGCCGGGATTATCCAAACCCACCGGAGCCCAGATGAGACCCGGGCGGCGGTTGTTGGGGATTTTATTGACCTTCCACCTGGTGTGCGTGGGCTGGGTCTTTTTTCGGGCCGATTCCATGCATACCGCTCTGGCGGTCTTCCGGCAGATATTCCACAGCTTCCATCCGGAATTGTGGCGGGGTATGCTGAGCGGCTACCCGATGGTTTTTATCCTGATGGCAGCAGGTTATTTCGTGCATTTTCTGCCGGCGCGCGCGGACGCCTTCTTCCGCGATGGGATTACCCGAATGGGGTACGCGGCGCAGGCTGTGCTGCTGGTGCTGATGATTTGGGTGGTTATCCAGTTTAAATCCAGCGAAGTGGCCCCGTTTATTTATTTTCAATTCTAAACGGATCATCCGCACTTGCTAAAAAAGCGATCCCTTCGGACCGCCTGTAAATGAATTACTTCTGGATTTCGGCGCGATAAACCGAAGTTTTTTGGTTTCCCTTCCGCCGTCCGATCCTGGATGGCTTTGGTTCCTGTGTCCAATTCTTTGCGGGTGAGCTTCTGTCGTTCCAATCCTCTGTGCCTTGGTTACCTCGCCCGGTCTTGCGGGTTCGGCTTAGGCCTGTCCGCCGCCGTTGAAACCGAACGGGAAATCTTTCCCCGGAGTTTGCAGATGCGGAATTTGAATCTCGTCGAAGTTGGACTCGTATTTACGAATATTATCTTGAAGAGAGAGGAGCAACCGTTTGGCGTGTTCGGGAGTCAGGATAATGCGGCTTTTTACTTTGGCCTTAGGCATACCCGGAGCCATCCGGATAAAATCCAGGACAAACTCAGAAGTCGAGTGGGAGATAATTGCCATATTGGAGTAAATTCCGTCCGCTACCTCCGCGCTCAGTTCGATGTCCAGTTGTTGCGGAAGAGCCTTCTTGTCGTCTGCCATAATCTTGTATTTATAGGTTTATAAAATCCAAATATACACTTTTATCGTCATAAAACGGCGAAAAAAATGCAATTCTTTTGGCACTCTAGGAATTATGACCTATTTTTGACAGATTGGCGAATTGTACGGATGCTCAAACAGATACTGTTAGCCCCCATATCGTGGATTTACGGATTGGTCGTAAATCTTCGCAACAAATTCTTCGACTGGAAATGGCTCCGGAGCGAAGAGTTCGATATTCCTATTGTCTGTGTGGGTAATCTGACTGTGGGCGGTACGGGAAAAACGCCGCATACGGAATTTCTGATCGAAGAATTATCCCGCCAATACCGGGTTGCCGTTCTTTCCCGGGGCTATAAACGCAAAACCAAGGGTTTTGTGGAGGCGATCCCCAAAAGCTCCTA
>JAJQAW010000208.1:0-399 GCA_021203585.1 Rikenellaceae bacterium | reverse complement strand
CCGTAAAATTGGGGACGAACCGAAGCAAATCAAATTGAAATTCCCGGATGTCCATGTGGCCGTATGCGAAAACCGGGCGGAAGGCATCCGCCGTTTGCGCCGGCTGCATCCCGAAATTAACTTGATTATTCTGGACGATGGATTTCAGCACCGGTCTGTGGAGCCGTGGGTCAATGTGGTGTTGATGGATCACAGCCGACCGGTGTACCACGATCATTTTTTGCCGCTGGGGCAACTGCGCGACAGCCGGAAACAACTCAAACGGGCACAGATCGTCATCGTGACCAAATGCCCGGAGGGACTCAAGCCGATCGATCTGAGGGTGATCCGAAAAGAATTGGACTTGCATCCCTACCAAGGGCTCTACTTCTCTCGGCCGCGGCAGGGTACGCTGGTACC
>JAJQAW010000316.1:6237-9045 GCA_021203585.1 Rikenellaceae bacterium | reverse complement strand
GTTATCGATTATGTCGACCAGACCATTCAGGGCCGTACCCGCGCGGGGTTGAATGTGTACGATGCGGATAACCGGGCTTTCAGAGAGCATGGTTTCTCGCAAGGCAACCCGTGGTTTTTCAGCGCTATGCACCGCACCTCTTTCCTGGACCATCCGTTTGCACCGGACAGCGAATTGATCAACACCTATCATTTCAAGATCACCGACGATTTCGATTACCGGGAGATAAAAGCCGTCGTGGAACGGGCCGAATACTGGGAAATCGAAATCAATGGTCAACCGGTCCGTCCGGCGGAAGGCAGTTGGTGGGTAGACGTGGACTTCGGGGTGGTCCCCATTGGAGATTATCTGAAAAAGGGAAGCAATACACTCACCACCCGCGTCAGTCCGATGACCGTTCACCACGAAACCATGCCGGTATATATCTTGGGTAATTTTACGGTGAATCCGGCTGCCCGTGGGTTTTCGATCGGAAAACCGGCCGAAAACTCCCTCAAGCTCGGAAGCTGGAAAGAGCAGGGAATGCCTTTCTATTCGCACGGGGTCGATTATAGCCGTAACTTTGAGATAACGGAACTCGGGGAACGGTACGAAGTGGAACTCGATCGTTGGAACGGAACCGTAGCCGCCGTCTATGTAAACGGACAACAAGCCGGAATTATCGGCTGGCCGCCCTACCGGTTGAATGTCACGGATTACATCCGGCCGGGGGAAAACCGGGTGGAGGTGAAAATCGTGGGTTCTTTCAAAAACCTGTTCGGCAACTTTTACGTGGATGCACGCGGGCAAATCAACCCGTCTCTGATGAAACGGGCTCCGGAAGTCCAACCCTCCCCGGAGGAGTTCGACCTGTTCGATTACGGTTTATTCGGAGACTTACGGCTGCTGGCGCAGTAGAAGGATATTTTCAAAAGAGGGGGGTATACCCGTTCAAACCAAAACCCGCGGCTCTCCGTGTAGAGCCGCGGGTTTTTTCGGCGGCGGTTTTTTCCAGGCGGCGGTGGAGCCGGATGATCCATATACCGCCCCTTCCCGGCTACATCTGCCGGTTGGCCTCGGCCCACAATCGATCGGTCATTCGTTCGTAACCCCGTTCGGAAAGGTGGACGCCGTCGATGGTGTAGAGCGGCTCTGCAGATTCGTGGTAAGTAGACCAGCCCGCTGTGGACCAGAAATCACAAACCGGTACGTGGTATTCGGCGCAAAGGTTTCGAAACCTTTGAACATACTCGTCCATGCGGTAGCCGTTCTCATTGAGCTCCATATCGCTTACTCCGTTCAGAATACCCGGTGGAGGAGTCGCGAAGAGGATTTTGCTCGATCGGGGAAGGTTTTTCGTCAAATGGTGCAGCAAATAGCGAAGTCCTCCTGTGGTGGTTTTTACATAAGCCACATTTTCCACGCTGCCGTAATACTCTCCCAGGGGAAGGAAATTCCAGTAATCGCCTACTCCGGCCTGCAGAATTAATAGATCCGGTAAACGAGCGGTAATATCTCCGATCAACAGGTCATTGGTCAGCGAATCGCTTTTATCGTCGGTTACACTGCCCAGCGTTCTGCCGGATTGTCCGTAAGAGATGACCTCCCCGGCGGCGAATTGTTTGTGGACTAGAGCGGCATAAGTACCCGCCGCCACCCCGTAATCGGCACTGATCGAATCGCCGTACAACAGAATCCGTTTACCGGTAAATGGATGGCCCGGCACGGAGAGTTTGCGCCGGGCCAAACCGGTAAAATTGTCCGAAGGAACCAGTACTTCGACGGTGGTAGATTCCGACGGCTCCGGGATCACCGGAACCTCTTCCAGCATCAGTCGATCGGATTGGCCGATGGAAAGAATCTTAGAAATGTTTTCGCCGGGCTGGTAAAAGCCGATGGTCCGGTACGTGATATACAACTCCTCCCAGGCATCCCGTTCGATGCAGGCATACGGATCATAGTCAATTCCGTTGTCACTTTGTTCGATTTCGAGGATCGGGGCATCCGGGTGGAAGGTATTGACCCGGACGTATTTCCGAGCGGTACCCTCCAAAGCAAACGGTTCGGTATGGTAGTGCAGACTCCGGTCGATCACATTCATGCAAAGGCATTTCCCGGTTTCGACTTCCAGGTACAGGGCATACGTGGCGTTGAATCCGATCAGAATGTGGCTGCAGTCGCAGTATACGATCTTCCCGAAAACTTCGGTCTGCGAGCAAACGGTGGTTTGTCCCGGAAGGAGATGGAACATTCCGGTCGTTTCATCGTAGAGGTCGTCCACCGCATCGGCGCTGGGCGGATAATGGGAAAACGCGGGCGCCTTGGAAGAAAAATAGGGGAATTCACCTATTTTTCGGTAATCTTCCATCTCCACTTTGATTTCCGAGAATTCCCACCCTTCGTCCTGGCTCGGACAGTAGAGAAAGCCGATGGTGTTGGATTTTTCCAGGTGGATCGCCTGTCCGTTCCGATCCCGGAAATAGCTGTAGGTTCCGCGTTCAGAGGCCAGGTACAGCTGTGGTTCGCAGGAGCATATCGGGATGGTTCCGCAGTGCGCCATTCCTTTTACATTGAATTTCCCCCCCCACCCAGCCGGCTTTGATTTTCCGTCCGTCCGTCAGGCCGATCAGCAATTCGCCCGTCGGATCGATCGCGGCCGAATGGACGGACACTCCGTCTACTCCGACGCGGGAGGCGGTAGCGATTTCGATTTCCAGGGCGCTGTCGATGGGGGGCAATGAGACCGCCGGTAAAAAAATCGGAGGAAGGATGATTCGGGTTTTCAGTCATGACGAAAGGTTTCTTGAAGTTCAAACAGCGGTCGGGAGA
>JAJQAW010000316.1:0-6227 GCA_021203585.1 Rikenellaceae bacterium | reverse complement strand
AGATTCTGAGGGGGGTTCCGGCCGCTTTGTGGGTTAATTTTAAGTCCATTTTGCAGAGTCCCAAAGGAAGTTGGATGGAAGCTTCCGGGGGAAGAGTCAGTTGGAGCACAAATTCATTGACCGCACAGATGGGAATTTTTTCAGCCTCTCTGTTCGATGCTTCGATGGCCTCGCCCGAGAGGCGGGTGTACAGGGAAGCTTCGGCATGATAATCGGCCAGGGGAATGGGAAAACCGCGATGGCGCCCCCGGACCCGAAACCTCACCACGACCGAACTTCCCGGATAATAGACCGGTAATTGGTTCATAAACGATTGTTTAAGTGGTTCTCGAAAAAGATGTATCCCCGGTAAATTACTGGTAAGCCGGCCATCCGGTTTATACAAAATCGAATTTTTGAGAAATGGCTCGTTTCCTGTTCAAGTAGAAAGTGCGGGAGGAACCACGTACCTTTTGACCGGTAAGGGGATGGCTGCCGTATGGTTTACGGGAACGTAAAAACCGGCGGCCGGTTATTCCGTCCGCCGAAAGTCGTATCCGAAGCGAGAGGCTTATTTTACCCGTTCGCGGTATTCCCGCGTGCGGGTATCCACGCGGATTTTGTCGCCCGTATTGATAAATAGCGGTACTTTTATGGTGGCACCGGTATCCACGGTGGCCGGTTTGAGCGAATTGGTCGAGGCGGTATCACCTTTGACACCCGGTTCGGTATAAGTCACCTCCATATCGATGATCGGAGGAAGTTCGGCCGTCAGTACTTGTTCCTTTTCGGTGTGGAACATCACTTCGACCATTTGACCTTCCCGCATCAAATCGGCGTTCTCGATCAGGTTTTTGTCGATCTGGATTTGCTCGAATGTCTCGCTGTGCATAAAATTCGCACCCATATCGTCTTCGTATAGATATTGGTACGGGCGGCGTTCTACGCGTACCGGATCGATTTTTTCGCCGGAAGAAAAGGTATGATCGATCACCCGTCCGTTTTCCAGATTTTTCAGTTTGGTGCGCACGAAAGCGAGGCCTTTCCCCGGTTTAACATGGAGAAATTCCACAACGGAAAAGGTTTTGCCGTTCATTTCGATGCACAACCCGTTTTTGATGTCAGCAGTGCTAGCCATAAATATTGATTCTTATTCGGTTATGATTTTTCGTAGAGGTGCAAATATCTGTTTTTTTTGGCAATTATCCAAGCCCTCTGTGCATGCTGCATTCCGGTACGTAATTTGCAAGGTACGGGACAGACCGTATAACCGTGCATTATGGAACCAGAAAATAGAAAATCAGTAGAATCTGAAGAAAATACAAATCCTTTCCCAATTTATCCCGATATGGACAATCCCATCGATCCCGCCGAAGCTACGGACGGCAAGGTTAGCGAACAGGAACTTGCGTAGGACATCGATATCAACAGTCCTGATCCCAATACGCTCGATCGCGGCTAATTTTTACCATCGGGAAAACTAACTACGGGGATATCGGAAGATATCCCTTTTTGATGCGGTTAATTAGAAAAGAATTAGATTTTCGTTTCTTTTGTTTTGCTTTTGTTTTTTTAAGTATTTTTGAAGATACAGCCGGCTCGGCACTACTTCCGGCCCCCTCGGGTGTCGGTGTTCACGGGAATGCGGCGAGAGATTCCATGTTCCGATGGAGTAAGTTAAAACTTAAAAAGATACAAGAGATGAGAAAATTGATGATTCTGGTTGCACTGATGACACTGGCCGCATCGGCAACCGTGAAGGCCCAGATTCAAACCGATCCGGAAAAACGTGCGGCGGAAATTCAACAACAGCGCGACCGGGCGACCAAATGGGTCGATAAACTGGAGTTAAACGATCCGGATAAAGAGAGCCGCGTGATCGAAGTGATTACCACATACCTGATGGCCGTGCGCGACTGGCACAATACCCATCCCTTCACCGATGTGCCGAAGGGAATCAATCCCCGTACCGGTGGAAAACTCAACAAGCTCGACCGCCAGATGATTGCCGTCTCGGCCATTCCGTCCAGTGTCCATACCGCAGTGATGGAGGGCTTGCGCGCGGATCTGACCGAAGAGCAAGTCGAACAAATCCTGGATGAATACACGATCGGCAAAGTGGCCTTCACCATGCAGGGATACCGCGAATACATCCTCGATATGACCCCGGAAGAAGAGGCCTACATCCTGGAGATGCTCAAAAAGGCCCGTGAAGAGGCGATCGATTACAAAAATAACGATCAGATTTCAGCCATCTTTAAAATTTACAAAACGCAGATCGAATTGTGGTTGTATCAGAACGACCGCAACTGGCGTAAGATTTACAAGGACTGGGTGGATCGTATCAACGCGGCCAAACAGGAATAACTCGGAACCCGGAGTTTCGAAAAACGGGTGCGCCCCATGAGAGCTTCTGCCGATCTTTGCGGAGTTTTCATGGGGCTTGCTTCTGGGTATTTGCTTCGAAGCTTCTGTTTTTCCGGCTCTTGGAATAACATGCTTCAGGATCGATTCGCTCGGAATAATGAGCCCTCGCACGGGCGATTGGCCGATCCGGGCAGGCACTTTTTATCGGTACGCAAACCGGAGGACACTGCTTTTACAGGAAACACATGGTTTGCAGATCGATTGTGAAGTGCTCCCTGCGCGGCCGGGTCTATGCCGGCAGGGACTGCACTTTGAGTAAGCCGCCCCCATCTTCGTTTTAAAGTTCCCTTTCGGAGCAACTGCTTGCCGCCTGATGAACTCGGAAGCAGGATTCCTCTCCCCGCACGGCTTGGTTGGGTCAAATAATGCGACGCCAAAAACTTTTGCGCTTCCTCTTGTTCGACAGTTATTTTGCGCTTTTTTTACTATTTTTGTGCGGTCCGTACCGAAAAATCCTAAAACCCAGATACCCGTGAATAAACAAATCAAAAAAGCGATCGTGCTCGGCTCGGGAGCGCTTAAGATCGGTCAGGCCGGGGAATTCGACTACTCCGGTTCGCAAGCCCTCAAAGCTCTGCGCGAAGAAGGCATTTATACCGTCCTGATCAACCCCAATATCGCCACCATCCAAACCTCGGAAGGGGTGGCCGATCAGGTCTACTTCCTGCCCGTAACCCCGTTTTTTGTCGAGGAGATCATCAAAAAAGAGAAACCCGACGGGATTCTCCTGGCTTTCGGCGGGCAAACCGCTTTGAACTGCGGTACGGAAATGTATCTCAACGGTACGCTCGAAAAATACGGCGTGCAGGTACTGGGTACCTCCGTCGAAGCGATCATGACTACCGAAGACCGCGACCTGTTTGTCAAAAAGTTGGATGAAATCCAAGCTAAAACTCCCGTCAGCCAGGCGGTGGAGTCGATGGAAGATGCCATCGCGGCCGCCCAAAAGATCGGTTTTCCGGTCATGGTCCGCTCGGCTTACGCACTGGGAGGACTGGGAAGCGGGATCTGTGCCAATCTCGAAGATTTTAAAATACACTGCCAAAGCGCCTTTGCTTATTCCAAACAAATTTTGGTGGAAGAATCGCTCAAAGGATGGAAAGAGATCGAGTTCGAGGTGATCCGCGACAAAAACGACCACTGCTTCACGGTGGTGCCGATGGAAAACGTAGACCCGCTCGGGATCCATACCGGAGAAAGCATCGTGGTCGCCCCGATTTGCACGCTGCGCAAAGACCAGATCCTGCAGCTCGAAGAAATCGCCCGCCAGGTAGTGCGGCACATCGGCATCGTCGGAGAGTGTAATATCCAGTATGCCTACAACGCTCAGACGAACGATTACCGGATCATCGAAATCAACGCCCGCCTGAGCCGCTCTTCGGCGCTGGCCTCCAAAGCAAGCGGTTATTCGCTGGCTTTCGTGGCGGCTAAACTGGCGCTGGGGTATTCTTTGGACCAGATCGGGGAGATGGGAACTCCGAATTCGGCTTATCAGGCTCCGTCGGTCGATTACATGATCGTGAAAATTCCCCGTTGGGATTTGGGTAAATTCGTAGGGGTCTCCCGGCAAATCGGATCCAGCATGAAATCGGTGGGAGAAATTATGTCCATCGGCCAAACATTCGACGAGATCATCCAGAAAGGGTTGCGCATGATCGGGCAGGGCATGCACGGTTTTGTGGGAAACCATGAACTGGAATTCGAGGACATCGAAAAAGAGCTCGCCAATCCGACCGATATGCGTATCTTCGCCATAGCCAAAGCCTTTGAAGCCGGCTACACGGTAGACCGGATTCAAGAGTTGACCAAAATCGACGCCTGGTTCCTGGGAAAATTGAAAAACATTCACGATTATTCCCTCGAATTGCAACGTTACGGTAAAATCGACGAGGTTCCGCAAGCGGTACTGTGGGAGGCCAAGCGTTTGGGATTTTCCGACTTCCAGATTGCCCGCTTCGTGGAGAAACCGAGCGGAAATATGGAACGCGAATCGCTCCGCGTTCGCTCGGCCCGAAAAAAAGCGGGGATCGTTCCCTCGGTAAAACGCATCAATACCGTGGCTTCGGAAGATCCCGAATTGACCAATTACCTCTACCTGACTTATGACGGTTCGGAACATGCGGTTCCCTATTTCAAGAATGAAAAATCGGTCGTGGTTCTCGGTTCGGGAGCTTATCGGATCGGGAGTTCCGTCGAATTCGACTGGTGCTCGGTAAATGCCGTTCAAACGGCCCGCAAACTGGGGTATAAGTCCATCATGATCAATTACAATCCGGAAACCGTCTCTACGGATTACGACATGTGTGACCGCCTTTATTTCGATGAACTATCCTTTGAGCGCGTGCTTGATGTACTGGATCTGGAGGTGCCCAAGGGAGTGATCGTATCGACCGGAGGACAGATTCCCAATAACCTGGCCATGCGCCTGCACCGTCAGGATGTGCCGATTCTGGGCACTTCGCCGCTATCCATCGACCGCGCGGAAAACCGACATAAATTCTCTTCGATGCTCGATCAGCTGGGCATCGACCAGCCGGCTTGGCAGGAATTGACCAGCCTGGAAGATGTCCGGGAATTTGTCCGAAAAGTCGGATATCCGGTCCTGGTTCGTCCCTCTTACGTGCTTTCGGGTGCGGCGATGAATGTCTGCTACGACGAAACGGAGCTGGAGAATTTTCTGAACATGGCCGCCCGGGTTTCCAAGGAATTCCCGGTGGTAGTTTCCCAGTTTCTGCAAAATGCCAAGGAAATCGAATTCGATGCGGTGGCCCGAAACGGCGAGATTGTGGAATACGCCATCTCGGAGCACATCGAATTTGCCGGGGTATACTCGGGAGGTGCCACGTTGGTATTTCCGGCCCAAAAAATTTACAACGAAACCGCCCGGCAAATCAAACGGGTCAGCCGCAAAATCGCCAAAGAGCTCAATATCAGCGGTCTATTTAATATGCAGTTCCTGGCTAAAAACAACGAGGTGAAGGTCATCGAGTGCAATCTCCGCGCCTCGCGCAGTTTCCCCTTCGTGTCCAAGGTGCTCAAGCGAAATTTCATCGAAACGGCTACCCGCATCATGCTGGATGCCCCGTTCGAAAAATGGGACAATTCGAATTTTGACGTGGATTGGATCGGGGTAAAAGCTTCGCAGTTCTCCTTCTCGCGCCTGCATAACGCCGATCCGGTACTCAGTGTGGATATGTCCTCGACCGGCGAGGTGGGTTGTATCGGAGATAATTTCAACGAAGCCCTGCTCAACGCCATGATATCCGTCGGGTATCATTGCCGAAAAAAACGTAATGGTCTCTTCGGGAGATACCAAATCCAAAGTGGATTTGTTGGAGGCTTGTAAAACCCTCCAAGCCACCGGATACACCATCTACGCGACGGGAGGTACGCACCGGTTCCTAAAAGAGAACGGTGTAGCCGCCATTCAGGTGGGCTGGCCGGACGAACAGGCCGAAAACAACATTATGGAACTGATTGCCGACCACACGTTCGAACTGGTGGTCAATATCCCGAAAAACCACAGCCGCCGCGAATTGACCAACGGCTATAAAATCCGTCGCGGGGCGATCGACCACAATATCCCGTTGATCACCAACGCCCGGCTGGCCAGCGCGTTCATCGAAGCGTTTTGCAAAATGGGGATGCAGGATATTCCGATTAAAAGTTGGCAAGAATACAAGATGTAGATACTAAGGGGATTAAATCTTGGTTAGAATGTGCTGGGAGTAACGGAATTTTCCGTTACTCCTTGTATTTTTAGCCTCCCGTGCGGATTTTGAGCACTCCGATAATTGGTCGACTCAGAGGCCGCGTTGGTC
>JAJQAW010000158.1 GCA_021203585.1 Rikenellaceae bacterium | reverse complement strand
CTCTGAAACCCCTTTATTTGCTAATTGTAAACTGTCCTTCTCCGTAATCATACGCCTCGATATTCAAAAAATTTCCTTAAAGTTAGGAATTATTTTTGGTAAAAAACGCGCCGTCGAATTTTTTCTTGTCCAAAAATGTTTTAAAACAGAAATTCGCACCATACCTTCGGGAAAACAGGACAGGAGCGGAAGACATGGGCAGAAAAGGAGAGGGAAAGCGAAGTACCGGCAGCCCATCGGGAAGAGCAATCGGTCAGTAATATTTCTCGGATCCTCGGGCCACGATCAGTTTGCCTTCGCGGGTTTTGCGCAGAAAATGCCGAAGGCGCTTCTCGAAATGTTCCGGATAGGGACGGGCGATGTCGATGTAGGCGAGCCGGATGCGTTTATAAGGTTCAGAAAAAGCCTGGTAATGGCGCCAGGCTTCCGGGTCTTCTTTGATCCGAGCGAGGATGTCTTCCGGGTAATGGAATTTTTCGTCGAGCACGGACTGGAGGGATTCCAGTACGGAAGGGCGGATCAATCCTTGCCGGTATACAAAGGCTAGCCGCTCTTTGTTCAGTTGTGAAAAGGTGCTTTTGGGGTTGCGGACCGAAAAACGCTGGATGGAACTATGCTGATCGTAAGCGCGGATGGTGCTGTCGATCCATCCGAAGTAGATGGCTTCCTCTACCGCGTCGCTGTAAGCGACCGAAGGGCGGCCCGAGGTTTTATTGGGGAATTGCAGCCAAACGAGTTTTTTCTTCTGGAAATTCTTTTCCAGCCACTCCCGCCACGCTCGGCGGTTTGGGGCGTAGAATATTTCTTCTTCCATCGGAGTTTCCGGTTTTTCTATGTTCGTAAAAAAAGAGAACGGGTCATCGCGTTTATTCGCTCACTCCGGCCAGGTTCTGGAGTAAGCGGTCCGCCTCGATTTTATTCAGTATGTGTTTAACCAGCCGGTCGATGGCACCCTCTTCGGTATAATCCGCCTGGCAAACGTAACTCACCCGGTTATCGTCGATCAGCGCCTGCATACTTTTTTTCCGCGTCTCTTTCTCTGCCGGATCGTATACGGCAATCGAATGGCCGCCCTTTTCCCGGACCAGTTTCATGCAGGGAATGTCGGTCGTTCCGTCCCCGAAATAAATGATGTGCTTGAAGGGAACCGGGCGCTCTTCTTCTGGGATGTAGGTATTGATGCGGTGGCTGTCGAAAACCTCTTCGATACCCTTGTTGATTTTGAACATGAACTGGGTCTTGTTGGTATAATTCACCGAAACCGCCGGCCATACCGCTACTCCGTTGACGTCGTACAGGAAGGAACAGGCGTAAATGTGTTTGAATTCCCGGGCGATCTCCGTGCCTTCGATCATTTCCCGAATTCCCGAAGAATTGATGTAGTGCTCGATCCGCAGACCCCGTGAGCGCCCGTAGGCGTTAATCCGTCCGAACCACTCCTTTACCCCATTATATAATTGTATATTCCGTCCGCTTTCCACGAAGTCTTCCCGGTGGATGCGCTTGTCTGTTTTCCGGGCTTCCCGGATCATTTGCCACATGTAGACCAGGATGGGATCGGCATCCTGCTGTTCGGCCAACCAGTTGCTTTCGGCCCAGAATTCCTCATTGTTCTTACCGACCGAAGGGATAAAATCGTATTCCTGCATATTTCCGGGCGAGAGAGTTCCGTCGAAATCGTACACCAACGCCACCGTGATCAGATTTTGGGTCATAAGCCTTTGTTTTTGCGCCTAAGATAAAATTTTTCGCCCGGATACGCAAAAAGGCCATCCGGAAAGGATGGCCTTCTATGCTAAACGCGAAGCGGTATTAGAGGCGTGCTCTCGCTTCGTCGGATACGGTCAGTTTTTTGCGGCCTTTGGCCCGGCGGGCAGCCAGTACGCGGCGACCGTTCGGGGTAGACATCCGTTGACGGAATCCGTGTTTGTTTACTCTCTTGCGTTGAGAAGGTTGAAATGTCCTTTTCATGGTTGTATGTTTTTATTCAATTATTTCCAGCCGGCGGCATGCCCGTTTCCTTCCAAAAAGAGTCGGATTGCGGAGTGTAAATATACGATGTTTTTCTTTTCTGCAAAAATTTTCCTGAAAATAAATCGGTTGAGCCGTTTTACCTCACCCGCGCAGGCGAAAGCCTGTGCGGGGCGGTATACCGGAAAACAGGTAAAAATACCCAAAGAACCGGTCGAGGTTTTGCGTATTCGGAAAAAACGGCTATATTTGCCCTCCGAAAGATGGTCCGATGGCCGAGTGGCTAGGCAGAGGTCTGCAAAACCTCGTACAGCGGTTCGAATCCGCTTCGGACCTCACTACAAAGAAAATCACAACTGAAAATCAATAGATTACGGTTGTGATTTTTGATTTACGTTTAAAGGCAGATTTTTTACTTCAATTTCTTTCTTAGATACCATCTTATACCAATAACAAAGCCGAATTAGTTTTATTCAATAAGGAGGAGACCCTATCCTCGAAGATTCCGGCGGGGACTATGGTTTTGGTTAAATCCGTTACCCATCTACTTCCCGCAAAATATTACCTGATCGTTACGGAAGAATTTACAATGATCCGCAAAGTAGCTGCGTACAAGAAACCCGAAGAGGTGCTGCTATGTACGACCGAGCGGGAAGGCTACGACGTTTTTTAGCTGAATCGTTCCGAGATCATCGGCTTCTACTCCGTGGAGAAATTGATTTCCGATATCTGGTAAAACCCTGCGGCCGGTGAATTCGACCACAGGGCATGTGCCATGCGTTATTTTTCTGCGTTTATCTCCCGTCGGTACCGCTGTTCTCCATAATTAGCCGTCATGTGCATACGGTGTCATCGGTGACGGAGCGGTGAACTTAAAAAACCGGTTCTTCTTCGGGCATGGTCTCGGATAATGACGGGAAATTACAGTGCTTTATCCCGGTGTTTTGCGTTCCACGAGGGACTTTCCGTCGGTCGATTCTGGGTTTAGCGGCGGCTGCTTCGGAGGATACCGGATTCTTGTTTTTTGATTCGGTCAGACTTTCGGCTCCTCTACGATGCTTCCGTAGCGGTGGTATTCGTAGGAGATGCTTTGCTCTTTCAGGTAGTACAGAATCTCGATCCGACCCTCGACGACCGGTTTTTCCGATGCGATATACAGGCCCAGTTCTGCAGCCCGTTGGTATACCCGATCGGATAAACCGTCCGAACAGGCGCGGATGCGTTCGTACGATTCCATGGCGGCGACAAATTCGGGTTCTTCTTCGATGCGGAAGGTCAGCCGGGGCAGTCCGTCGATCGCTGCTTCCAGCGTTTTCCGATGCGGATAAGCCTCCGGGACACTGATCTGTACCCGGGTTCCGGTTTTTCCGGCGGCATGGAGTGTCAGTAAAAGGTCGCACAGCGGGTCTTCGGGTTGGACCCGTAAGGCCGCCGCTTTCAACGGGAGATAACGCAGCGTATTTTTTTCTCCGACGATATGACTGACATCCCGCTCCACGGAAAACTCTTCCTGCCAGGCTTTCTCGTAGCTTTGCCCGGCATACTGCAGCCGTTTTTTATCGTCAGGATCAGTGATCCATCGGGAAAAGGGATAATCGACATGGTCCGGAATCTCTCCGAGGGGTTTTTCCCGGAAGCGGACAAAGCACGAAACATAGTTCGGACCGCCGGCTTTGATTCCGGCGCCGAAAGCCGAGCGTTTTATGCCTCCGAAAGGCTGCCGGCGCACAATGGCACCCGTGATTCCCCGGTTGACGTACAGGTTGCCCGTTTCCATCCGGTCTTTCCATCGGGTGATCTCGCGTTCGTCCAGGGATTGCAGTCCGGAAGTCAAACCGTATTCGGTAGCGTTCGCGTATTCCAGGCCCTGCTCCAAATCGTCGATGCAGACGACCGAAAGCAGCGGGGCGAATAATTCCGTTCGGAAACTGTAACTGCCCGGTTTTACCCCCCCCACTTGACGGTAGGCCGGAGTATGTATTTTTTTTCATCCACAAATACGGGCGGTACCAGCCATTCTTCCCCCGGTTCCAGGTGCTCGAAGGCATGAAGCAGTTTCTCGTTTCGGTTGGTCACCATCGGACCCACCCAATTATCCGGTTCCCACACGCTGCCGGTATGCAGGCTGGTCACGGCATCCCTGAGTTTGTTTTTAAACGAGTGGCTTTCGTAAGTTTTACGATCCAGCAGCAACAACGAACAAGCCGAACATTTCTGGCCGGCGTTGCCGAATGCCGAAGCTACCACATTCATTATCGCTTTATCCTGGTCGGCGCTGCCGGTCACGATGATTGCGTTTTTTCCACCCGTTTCGGCCGAAAGCGGGGTGCGGGGCGCGTTAAGCTGCAATTTAAACGCCGTCTCGGTGCCTCCGGTGAGGATGGTGTGCCGAATGGCCGGGTGGGCCGAAAGCCAATTCAAAGAACCGCGGTCTGCCGGGCAGACCAGTTGCAGTGCCTCTTTGGGTACGCCGGCATCCCAAAAGCATTCGGCAAATTTCCAGGCGATCGGGTAAGCCACCGTGGCCGGTTTCAGGATGACGGTATTCCCGGCGGCTAATCCGGCGGCCACGCCGCCCACCGGTATGGCTAAGGGGAAATTCCAGGGCGGAATCACTAGTACCACCCCTTTCGGGCTGTTTTCTACCGCTTGGAGCCGGTCGAAGGCCTGGAATGAAATCGGGTAATACCGGCAAAAATTGATCGCTTCGGAAACCTCCATATCGCCTTCCACGAAGGTTTTTCCTGTAATGGCCGACATGCATCCGATCAGATCGCCGCGCCGGCTGCTGAGTTGTTCGGCCGCCTCATGCAGGATCGCATTGCGCTCGGCCAGGGGAATAGTCCGCCAACCGGAAGTGTCCCGGTCGGCGATTTCTACGATCCGCTCTACCTGCTTCGGGGAGGCCAGCTGAACTTCGCAAACGGATACCTGGTCGTTTTTACTCCGATCGTAGTATTTTTTGGTTTGATCCGTCCGTTCCTGCCGGTCTCCGAATTGCACGGGGATGACGAATTCGGAGTCCCGCATGCGCTCCCATTTTTTCAGGACTTGTAAAGCCCACCGGCGATTTTGTTTCAGATCCAGGTCGGTGTCCGGTTCGTTGCGGAAGGTATCGATATCCGTTACCCGTACCGGTGGAAGATTGCGGTCCTGGT
Source organism: Rikenellaceae bacterium (assembly GCA_021203585.1). Taxonomy (GTDB): domain Bacteria; phylum Bacteroidota; class Bacteroidia; order Bacteroidales; family Rikenellaceae; genus JAJQAW01. The sequence goes on along the minus strand of JAJQAW010000158.1, from coordinate 3,958 downwards.
TTCGGTTTTTGTGCGGTCGGACGCTGTCTTTCTTTTGGTAAGCCTCCAAAAACTGGTCCCGAAGGAAGTTCCACTGCCGGCCCTCCGGTTTCAGATTGAAAGAGTAGCGCAGGAAATTATCTTCGCCCGTATTTTCGTCCAGCCGCCGCACCAGGTAGGATACGGCATTCAGAAAATGTTCTTTCCGGACGACCGGGGTGTATAGGATCACTTGTTTTTCCAGCCCTTTCATAACCCGGGGTAAGTGGTTGGCCATCCCTTCGAGCATTTCAAAAGTCACGTAGGGTTCTACTCCGTGCTCTCGGCTCAGCAGGAAGGCATAACCGATCGTAAAAAAATTGTGGGAAGCGACCCCAATATGGACCACCCGGGCATTCTCCGGGCGGAGCGCTTTATCCAGAATATACAGGTAATTGGCATCGACGTCCACTTTGCCGGGCCAGATCGGATTGGGCCACCCTTTTAGCGACGAAACGATCGTTTCCATTTGCAGGTTGGCGCCTTTTACCAGACGCACTTTTACCGGCGCTCCTCCCTCGGCTATGCGCGCGCGGGAAAATTCCAGGATCTCATCATAAAAGAAGAGCGCGTCCGGCAGATAAGCCTGCACCACGATCCCGGCGGTATACCCTTTGAATTGCGGCAAGGAAAGGACGGATTTGAATACATCCAAAGTCAGTTCGCTGTCTTTGTATTCCTCCATGTCGAGGTTGACGAATTTAGCCTGTTGTACTCCCTAGGAATCGGTATAGGGATAGTCGATGGCCTGTTGGTAGATCGCGGCGATTCGGCGGCAAAGCTCCTCTTTGCTTTTTTCGTAGCTGAGCGGATGCAACTGGGCGTATATGCCCGATATTTTGATCGATATGTAATGGATATCGGGTTCCGAAAGGGCCTGCAGGTAATGTTGGTAACGGGTGTTGGCTTCGGCATCTCCCAATACAACCTCTCCCAGCAGATTGACGTTTTGTCCGATGCCGTCTTTCCAACGGCCGGAGAGGTGTTTGGTTAGCGTGGGACGTTCCTCTCGGATGATGATTTTACTGGTCTCCTGCCGGAGTACATCCTTGAAAATCGGTACTGCCGCAAAATCGAAATGGTAACCGAACCATTTGTATAGGTGGCCCAGCGCCTCGTAGGATTTGCCCATAAAATCCGGTACGCCGTACTGGTGTAGAATCACTTTGATCCGCTCGGCCAGTTTCTTCCGGTCGCGAATCTGGGAAGATTCGTCCAGGAGTTTGATCAGCAGCGTCTTATTTTTGGGTTCCGTTACCAGGGAGGCGAACATTCGCTATTCTTTTACCTCGGCGGGCGAGAGTTCCCGGTCGGCTTTCGATAAAAAATCTTTGGTCCAGTCGATTACTTCTGCGGCGGTGATGTTTTTCATGGAAAACACATTTTAATTTACGCCACAAGTTATACATTGTTTAACGGTTTTGCAAAATTTGGAGTTTAAAAATTATGAATTTTAAGAGGAAGGGCTGTGATTTAAAAAAATCGTTATTCTTAGGCGCTAAGTATACTTTGCCGGGTGGACCGGGATCACGGGTTTGTTCTCTGGGCAGGAAAATCCGGATAGAAACGGTCCGAGAAATTCGGGGTCACGCGATCGGAAACGGTTCATGCAGAAAAGGAGCGCTCGAGCGCTCCTTTTCTACAAAGGGATTTCCGTGGATTGCGGGTGATCGGCAAACGGCTTTGGCCGTGGAGAACCGGTCTTTATAAACCGGCTATTTCTTTCTCGATGGCAGCCATGATAAAGGTACCGATGGCTTTTCCTTCATTTTCCACGACAGTAACATCGCGGCCGACCAGATAGTAATTGATCGTACCGGTGCGAGAGGGGTTTTTAGCCGGCCCTAAGCCTGCCGATGCACAGGTCTGGACGATATCCAGACTTCCGTCTTCCTGTTCGCGGATAAATGTGTCGAGGATACCCTGGAAGGCCTTATCGGCTACCGGCTGGAAGGTAGCCCGATCCAGTAGACCGAGCCGGATTCCTTTCAGGTAGGCGTATGTGAACATGCAGGAGGCGGAAGCTTCCAGGTAATTGGGCAGCGTACCCACGTTGAAAGTTTCTCCGTCCACGGTATCCCCGATACCGTCTGCCGTGGTCCGAGCATCATACTGCAGCAACTGATACCATACTCCGCTTTCGCTGTCCTGCCACCGTTTCAAGCCGGCGGCCACCTGACGGCAATTGGCCAGCAAAGCCGCGTAGTCGGGATGATTGGTCGGCATGAGTTCCAGTACATCCACCAGAGCGGCAAAATACCAGCCCATGCCCCGGCCCCAGAACTCCTTGCTGCAGCCCATCATGGGCTTGGCAGGGTTGGCCCAGAACGAATTGGAATCGGTCGGTTCCGCGGACCAGGCGTGGTAATTCAACTCCTTCTCCGAATCCCACGTATACCGGTGCAGGGTTTTGAATTGATGGGCGATATCGCTCCAGCTTTCCTGGTTGTCTTGGGGGTTTTCCGGGCCGAATACCGATTGCCATTGCGCATACACGGCAGGTCCCATGTATAAACCGTCCAGCCACATTTGATTCGGATAAATCGCTTTGTGAAAGAATCCTCCGGCGCCGGGAAGTCCTTCGGCAATTCTGGAGTGATTGTATTTCAGGGTATTACGGATTACCGTCACTGCGTTTTTATATCGTTCGGCATCCGCTTTATTTCCTCTTTTGAGTTCCTCTTCATACAGGGCGAAATAGATTTTGCCGGCCGCCAGATCGTCGATATTGCTCGGTCCCAAGGCCGAAGTACCGTTCGATTTGAGGATCATCGATCCGTCCGGGGCCGTATTGCGGTCGGCATAAGCCTTTACGGCTTCGTAGTATTCCCCTTTTTCGGGATAGGCCTGCCAGCCTTTCAGCACCGCGTTGGCCACCAATCCGGCGACATAATCCCATCCGGTCTCTACCAGGGTTTCCTGGTAGTGGCGGTTGCAGTAAAAGTCTCCCAGTCCGTGGGATTCGATCATCTTCTGAGACCATGTTTCGGAGGGTTCGGTAGTGGTGCAGCTTACGGTAAAAAAAACCAGAGCAGCCAGGGCAATTGTTTTCATAGGGTTATCCGTTAAATCCTTTCGTGCAAAAATAACACAATTGCCGGTAACCACAAATCTCCCGGCGGCATTCCGTTTTCGTTCATAGGCCCCATCCGGAAAGAGCCGGACATAAAAAAGCCTCCCGAAAAGGAGGCGATTCATTCCGAAACAGGCTATTGGTTTATTGCGCAGTAGCCGCTTCGGCCAATTTTTGGGCCAACTTCGTGTAGTGTTGAATTTGTTCCGGAGTCATATTGGCAAACTCTTGAGCGAGCTGTTCGGCCAGAGGAACCAATTTTTCGGCCAGTTCGGAATATTCCTGCATGGCTTCGGCATCGCCTTCCCGAACTTTACCCTGCAGTTCGATGGTTTTGTTAATCAGGGTTTCGTATTGCGCCAAAATATCCTGTTCCCCGGCAACCTCCTGGGCTTCCGCAGCAGCCGTTTCTTCCAAAGCCGGCGCTTCCCCTTCCGCATCCGAGGCCGAAGAGCTATTGTTATTGGCAGCATTGCCACCGCATGCGGTCAGGCAAACGGCCAGTACCGCTACTGCAAATACAGAGAAAAATTTCTTCATGTTCACTGTGATTAAATAAGTTTAGAGTTTCCTTCGGCACAAAGATAAAACAAAAATTCGAAAACCGCTGGTCCTCGCTCGGTTTGCGGAATCCTCGATAGCCGGCCATTTCCTCCCAGGGAAGCCAGAAAATCGTTCGGCCTCTTTTTTTAAACAATCTATTAAGAAATCGTTAATTTCCCAGGGGTAAAGAAATAATCCGTTACCTTGATTTATATTTTTGGAATCTAATTCTTTAACCAATGAAATTCACAGCTACTGCAAATCGACTGGTTTTTTTCATCAGTATCGCCTACGGCCTTTTTCGGATTGGTGTTGTCCCTGATC
>JAJQAW010000122.1 GCA_021203585.1 Rikenellaceae bacterium | reverse complement strand
TACCGATGCCCGGCGCGGGGGTGAACTTCGCCGCACTTGCAAGAACGTAACCATTGCCGGGCAAACCGCTCCGGGTGATGGTATCTGTATCGTCGGGGATAAGGTGAATTTGGGCGGATCGGAAAACCTGATTATCCGCCACGTACGGTTCCGTGCCGGCGCCATGGAGAATCACTCCGACGGAAAAGGCTCCCTCGGTATTGAAAACGCCCGCAACTGGATTATCGATCATTGCACGTTCGGTTGGAGCGGCGAGGAGAATATGACCATTTACGACAATCATAACACCACCATCCAGTGGTGCATCATCCATGAAGGGCTGTACGATGCGGGGCACGGTAAGGGTGTCCGGGGGTACGGCGCGCAATGGGGAGGACAAAACGCCACGTTCCATAATCACCTGCCGGCCCATACCGGCAGCCGTTCTCCAAGCTTCAACGTCGCCCGGAGCAATGATCTGCACGTATTGATCGATTATGTAAACAATGTCAATTACAACTGGGGAAAGCAAAACTCCTGCTATGGCTCCGATATCGGGTTGGCCGGCGGAACGAACCGTACCAATTTCGTGAATAATTATTATAAGCCCGGACCCGCGCGCCTGGGCGACCAGAATTCCTATTTCTCCGAATCGACCTATGGCGGGGCCGAGGGTTGTGTGGCTCAATGGTATATGAGCGGGAATATCATGGAAGGGACAGCCAATGCGGATAAAAATACGGATAATTACCTGGGGCTTAACATGGATAAGTACGCGGAAGCCGGAGTCGTTATCACGGAAGCCGACTACAAATCCCCGGTTCCGTTCCCCATTCCCGAACCCTATCGGGTGCAGGCAGAAACCGCCGAGCAAGCCTATCGGAGCGTATTGGCCGGTGCGGGTGCATTTCCCCGTGATGCCGTCGATCGGCGCGTGGTAGAGGAAACGGCCAGTGGCACGGCCCGTTTCAACGGACGGTACGACCCCGACGGAACGCATCGAATGACCGGCATCATCGACACGCCTGCCGATGCGGGCGGATATCCGGTATACCGGAGCAGTGATGCGCCCGTAGACTCCGATCACGACGGGATACCCGATTATTGGGAAGAATTATACGGATTAAACCCGAATGATCCGTCCGACGGTGCTCAATCTACCCTGTCGGGGAGAACTTATACCAATCTGGAAGTTTACCTGCACGAGCTGTCGCAAAAGATGATTGGGAACGGAAATTATCCGCAGCCATAATTTCTTTTCGATCCGGGGCGGCAGAAATTTATGCCCCCACACCACAAAAAAAGGGGCTTCCTGATCAGGAAGCCCCTTTTTTTGTCTGTCGAAACGGTCTTATTTTTTAGCGACCATTTTTTTCTCTTTGATACGAGCCTTCTTACCACGCAGGTCGCGCAGGTAATAAATGCGGGCGCGGCGGACCACACCGACTTTGTTTAGCTCGATGTTCTGGATGGTCGGAGAATAGAGTGGGAAAATACGCTCCACCCCGATGCCGTCGGAAATTTTACGGATGGTGAAAGTCTGGGTATTCCCCGTACCCTTACGTTGAATAACGGTTCCGCGGAAATTCTGGAGGCGTTCTTTAGAACCCTCTACAATACGGATGGTTACCGTGATGGTATCCCCGGCTTTAAATTCAGGATACTCTTTCTTCTGTACGAAAGCCTCTTCGGCGATCTTTACCAGTTGTTCCATGGTCTTAATTTGTCATTGTTTAACGGGGAATATTCACGGTTCCTATGGTTGCGGGACCTTCTCTCCGATAGGTTGTCGGACTTTCTGTCTCATACCGTCGGGTCTGTCCTTCCAGTCCCAACTCGATTCACCTCCTGTCCCGGTTTTCCGAACGTACCCATAAACCGGCTACGCCTTCCCTATCTTCGGCCCCTCGTCAGAGATTCCGCCGTTTTGGAGGGGCAAAGATAAAAAGGAAGTTTTGAATATGCAAATGCCGCGGAATCAGCATTCGTCCAAATCGTCTTCTACCCGGGCTACGGTGTGATCCAATGGATTTTCGCTTTGGGCTTCGACCGGATTTTCGGTATACACCGGCTCGTTTTCTTCCGCGTGATCGGCGGACGAAGACCTCTCGGACGGTTCAGGTTCTCCGGTGAGCGGAACGGCCGCGAAATCCGGAGCGGAATGTCCCGAAGTGGTCCCTGCCGGACCGGACGGGGCGGGGTCTTCCGGCTCCACAAACCGGTCGTCGCCGAAAGCCAGCAACGGGTAAAAAACAAAGGGTAAAAGGATCAATCCCGTAGTATACCCGGCTCCGTGTCCGAAACTTTTGGATAGTCCGTGAGCGACTACAATTCCTATGGCGAAAGCGATCGCGAAAAAGACCAGGGCCAGTAATCCGCAAACCGTTACTAACGTCTGCGAAATCGCCTGACCGGTGATCATGGCCATCGAAATGTTGCTTAACAAGACGACCAGCGTGAGCAGCATACCGACCATGCAGCCGATCGAAATCCAAAACCGAACCATCGATTGTTTCAGGCATTTCATCAGCACCCAAAAATTGTAATAGGGTATAATGGCTTTCCAGGCTGGTTGTTTCATTTTGATGAAAATAAAACAAAGACTGATCAAAATCAATGCCGAAAGCAGGAAGTTCACGCCGTTCATCATCACGACCATCCATGCTTCAGGATACAACATTTTCATACGTACTCGGATTTTCGGTTTTTCTCTCCCAAAAGTAAGCAACTTTCCGTAAAAAATGAAACATTCCGGCTTCGGCGCATGCAGAAGTGGGGGAGCATAAAAATCCCGGTACCGCCGTACCGGGATTTTTCGAATCGCAATGGGATTGCCTTAGCTGATCGCCCCGTTAATCAGGAACACGGAGGCGAAAGCCAGGATCGCGTACAATTCCGGGAAAGCAGCCAGAATCATCGTGTTACCGAACACGTTGTGTCCGTTGCCGATAGCGGTGATCCCGTTGGCGCAAACCTGAGCCTGGCGCATGGAACTGAACATGCCCACAAAGCCCATGATTAACCCGGCGCCCAAAATACCGGCTGCCTGCAGCATGGACATGTCCGCGGTCAGGTTGCCCGATACGATGAAGTAACCGGCAAATCCGTAAAGCCCCTGGCTGGCCGCCATGGCGCAAAGAATCATGTAGTTACCGAATGCGGCGCTGTTCTTTTTCATGGCTCCCACGGCAGTATTGCCGGTAATCGTTACCCCGAAGGCACTGCCGATTCCGGAAAGTCCCACCATCAATCCAATGCCGATGTAGGCGATTAAAATAGGTGACATAATTGTAAGTTTTTTTAGTTAAACATTTATTTAAGTTCTTATTTCTCTTGCTTTTTGAGCGGCTGGTAAGCCCGTCCGCCCGGTACGAAACCGGAATTGTTGTAAAATTCCACGAAGGTCAGACGCAAGGGGTGGACAAATGCGCTCAGCGAGGCCATAAACAGCGTAATGCCTTGTCCGACAGCCAGGATGAGGATCATCACCAATTGCTTGAGGATGATCACATCCGGGCTAAGCTCCATGGCCAGTCGGTTGAACACCAGGGTCTGGATACCCCCCGAAAGTCCGAGGGCGAATAGCCGGATGTAGGAAAGTCCGTCGCTCAACAGTCCGGTCACATCGTTGTAGGTATTCCACAATCCGGTTCCGAAATTGACAAACGGATTTTTACCCGGAGAATTCATAAACAGCATCAGAAATAGCCCTACCCCGGTAACTACCCAGAATACAGGGCTTTCCGTCGTGTAAGTATAGATATCCGCCATTGGCAGCAGGAAAGCGGCCAATCCCGACAGAATCACGATAATCCATCCGAGGGAGGAGAGCGAATATTTAAATCCGCGCAGCCGGGCGGTAAAAATGACTTTTAAAGTCATTGCATACAGAATATGCACGATTCCCACAGCGATAGCCACATAAAACAGTTGGGTTGAACTGATCATAAATCGATGCAATCCGGCAAATACCGGTTGTTTGGTCAGCTCGATCCCAAAGGCATTCCCCGTCAACAAGCCGAAGAAAATGGTCGAGAATCCGCAAATCATTACCAGCGACATCACGTCTTTCATGACTCCCTTCATCCGTGGCCGAAGCAGCAGGGCGGCCAGCACATAAAGGATTCCGTAACCGGCGTCCGCCAGGCAAAAGCCGAAAAACAGCATGTAGAACGGAGCGAAATAAGGCGTTAAGTCTACCGTTCCGTATTTGGGAAGCGAGTAAAAACTACCGACCAATTCGAACAACCGGGCAAAACGGTTGTTTTTCAACAACACCGGCGTATCGTCCGCCTCCTCCGGTTTCCCCTTCATGGAATAGGCTTCGTTGGCCTCGATAAACGCGTCGATTTTATCCTGGGATTCCTCCGGGGCAAAACCTTCGATCAAAATCAACGAACCCTCTGCCTGACGGAGAGCCGTAGTCTTTACCTTGCTCAAATGAAGCTGTTCCTGCATCTGCCTGCCGAAAGTTTCCAATTCCTCGGTCCCTTCCGCCGCACGCTCCAGAACAAACTCCTGCGCCTCCAAATCCGCGCGAAGTTGCGCCAGATAGTTCTCGCGCTCCTGCCACGTATACCCTGGCGTCTTGATTTCATTGGCATTGATCTCCACCGCCGGCGTGTCCGGCCCGGCTACGACTACAAAATAGGTTACGCCCTTTTCTTCGGCGATCTTTTCGATCGCATAGGTGGCTTCCCATTGACCGATCCGCTGGTTGTACTCCTTGGTAAAAGCGGTAAAGAAATGCAATTTAATTCCAATCCCTGCTAGTTGCTCCAACGACGATTTGGAAAAATCACCCCACGGCTTCAAATCCGATACCTCTTTCTCCGCCTTGGCTATCTCTGCCTCCAGCCGCTCGATCTCACCTCTTGCAGCAATGTACTGCCGCAAAGTCTCCTCCGGCGATTCGAAAGCCTCCGCCGAAACCCGGCCCGGATCCTTTAACCGCTCCCGCAAATGAGTCACCGCCCGGCGCTGATGCTCTATATCGCTCATCAATGCCTTCTCCGTTTCCGTCGGTTCCCAGTCCGTTACCGTAATGTCTATCAAACCTAGCTCCTGGAGCTCGGCCAAAAACGCTTCCTGATCCTTGTGGTAAAGAATGAAGCTGTATTTTATCATCGGTACTATCATACCCTATCCTCCCTGATTTTCCTGACGGGTCTTTACGATCTTCTGGGACGATTTCGATAAATTCTCCTCGTCCTCCAAAAACCGCTTAATTTTTAATATCGCCTCCTGATACCCCGGAATCTGTACCTTCTCGTACAAATTTACCTTCTGGGTCGTCTTCTTCCGTGCATGGTCCAATAGCTCCATCTTACGCGTCATAAACTCCCGCTCCAAACCCTGCCGAGCCAACTCCTTCAATGCCAAAACCCCGTCCGCAATCCAAACCGGAGAACTGAATAGATCGTAAGGCCGCTCCTCAAAGACCACCTCCTCCAAAACCGGAAGCCGTACTCCCGCAATCTTCGAAATCTTCATCCGTACATCCGATACCCGTATCAACTCCGGATCAAATTCCCCCCACAGCGATACCATGTAATCGTATTGCGACATCAAAGCCCGAAGAGCCTCGTCAAAAGCCTCCGCCTCATCCTTCGCCTTCTTCACCTCCAACCGAAGCGCCGACTCCTTGCTCTTTATCGTCGGCAAAGCACGAGTACGCATCTTTAACTGCTTGTCCATGTCGTTCAACGACGTCTTGTTGTACTGAAACTTTATCGCCATAATCTTACTGTTCTGAACTGGCGCTTTTTAGAAAAGCGCCGCAAAATCGCCGCTTTTTGAAAAAAGCGACACCAAAAACTTTTGTGCCGGGCTTGCGGCCAGGGACGACTTTCCCCTGCGAGGAAACCATTTTCCGCTTGCCGGCAGGCGCTTTCAAGCAAGCTTGAGCGCCTGCCGGCAAGCGGAAAATGGTTTCCTTCGGAAACTCCTCATCCCTGGCCGAAAACTCCTTTCTCTTAAAGGACTTTTCTCCTCCCCTCAGCAAAGTCGTAGAATCCTGCCGGCTTTACCTTGGCTTTCTTTCTTTCTTTCTTTCTTTCTTTCTGAACTTCCTTATTGCTTGCTTCTCTGCAGGCTTACTTCAATAGGTTTGTTTCATGCAGTCCATCTTCACGCAGACTGGACTTCCTTTATTTCAGACTTAGTTAAAATCCATTTAAATCTATTTCAAAAGTCTTTCCTGTTTCTGAAAATCCCTGACCGTAAAATCTACCGGACCAATTTTAAAAACCGTTCTCCGGACCATCTCCGGAGGCCTTCTAAGAACTTCCCCGAATTCCTTCTCAGAACCTTCTCTGGCCTTATCCTCCCTGGAATTTCTCCGGAACCGTTGCCCGGAATCCTTTCCAGAAGACTGAATCGAACCTTCCCGAAACTTCTTACAGGCGTAAGCAAACCTGCCGGGGGGTAAGTTTTCGCAGCGCTTTTTAAAAGCGCCAGTTCAGGCGGTTATTACTCATCTTTCGGCCAATATTTTTGAGTGAATTCGTCTTTAATGGCGACTTCGTTTTTGGTAAAATACTTGGCGAAGAGGGTCCATGCGGTATCGAGCATGGTTGTGATATCAATATTTACGTCGATAGCCAGAAGTTTTTCGGAGTAATCTTTAGCGAAGGCCAGGGTACGTTCGTCGTAGTCGGTGAGGTCGAAGCCGTTTTCCAGTTTGGTTTTAGCGTTTGCGGCGTCGGCGTAGAGGCGTACGGCGGCGTTCATAACTTGCGGGTGGTCTTCCCTGGTTTTTTTTCCGATGACCAATTGTTTCAACCGGGAGAGGCTTCGGAAGGGGTCTACGATGACTTTTCCGGTATCGGTGTCGTTTCGTAGGAAGAGTTGTCCTTCGGTGATGTATCCGGTATTATCGGGTACGGCGTGGGTAATATCTCCTCCGGAGAGTGTGGTAACGGCGATGATGGTTATCGAACCGCCGTTAGGAAGTTGTACGGCTTTCTCGTAGATTTTTGCCAGGTCGGAGTAGAGTGATCAGGGCATACTGTCTTTGGACGGGATTTGATCCATCCGGTTGGACACGATGGCCAGGGCATCGGAGTACAGGGTCATATCGGTGAGGAGCACCAGTACTTTTTGCCCTTTATCTACGGCGAAGTATTCTGCGGCGGTCAGGGCCATATCGGGAACCAACAGGCGTTCCACCGGCGGATTTTCCGTGGTATTGACGAAGCTCACGATGCGGTCCAGTGCTCCGGCGTTTTCGAATACATTCTTGAAATAGAGGAAATCGTCGTTAGTCATACCCATGCCGCCGAGGATAATTTTATCGGCTTCGGCGCGGAGGGCCACCATAGCCATGACCTCATTGTACGGTTGGTCGGTATCGGCGAAGAAAGGGATTTTCTGGCCTGAAACGATGGTATTGTTCAGGTCGATCCCGGCGATTCCGGTGGCGATCAGTTCCGACGGTTGTTTGCGGTGGAAGGGGTTCACCGTCGGGCCGCCGGTTTCGCGTACTTCGCCGGTGGTGATCGGTGCCCCGTAAAGCGGTTCGCCGTAGGCGTTAAAGAAGCGGCCGGCCAGTTCATCGCTGACGCGAAGGGTAGGGGGAGCGCCGTGGAATACGACTTCCGAGTCCGTGGCGATATTTTCCGTTCCGGCGAAGATTTGCAGGGTCACGGTATCACCGTCCATTTTTACCACCTGGGCCAGTTTGCCGCCCACGGTGGCCAGTTCGTCATTACCGACACCGGTAGCTTTGAGCGTTACGGTCGCTTTGGTAATGTTTTCGATCTTGGTGTATATTTTTTGAAAAGCTTTCGTATTCATCTTGCTTGCGTGTTAATCGTTCGACGAGGGGTTAAACCGGACGTTCTTCTTTGGCGGACAACACCTGGTCCAGTTTGTGGTGGTAGTTCTTGAACGACTCGCTTTGAAATTCCGAATAGTTCATTTGCCGGAAAATATTAATCACCTCTTTGAAGAAGTTCTGGCAATCCTCGAAATCGATGTAGTTGAACGTTTTACCACAAATTTCAAGTACCAGGTTGTACATGTACTTCTGGCGTTCCATCGGCGTGTTGCAGTCGATACTGTCGAAGGCGTCCTGCTGAAGGATCACGAAGTCGATCAACTCCGATTTCCAGAACCGGTCGTGGTAATCCATCGGAACCCCGTCGTCCCCGAGGATATTGATCTGCTCGGCTGCCTCTTTTCCTCGGCGTACGATGGTTTTTCCCTGCATCACTTTATCGGCCCATCCGGGTTCCACGGTTTGATCCAGGTATTCCACTACTTCGGGGTATTCCAAGTATTTGGAATAACTGTCCAACGGGTCGATCGCCGGGTAACGTTTGCTGTCCGCACGCTGTTGGGAAAGGGCGTAAAAGCAGCGGGCCGTCTTTTTGGTCGATTCGGTCACCGGCTCTTTCAGATTACCTCCAGCCGGAGATACCGTTCCGAGGAAAGTCACCGACCCCGTCTGACCGTTGTTCAGACAAACCACACCCGCGCGGGCATAGTAATTGGAAATGGTCGCCGACAAGTCCATCGGAAAAGCGTCCTGTCCCGGAAGCTCTTCCAACCGGTTGGACATTTCACGCAACGCCTGCGCCCACCGCGAGGTAGAGTCCGCTAGAATCAATACCTTCAGACCCATCGCCCGGTAGTATTCCCCGATCGCCATCCCGATATACACCGAGGCCTCACGGGCCGCCACCGGCATGTTGGAGGTGTTGCAGATAATGGTCATCCGCTCCATCAGTTTCTTGCCCGTCCGAGGGTCTTCCAATTCCGGAAATTCGGTAAATACCTCCACCACCTCGTTAGCACGCTCGCCACAGGCCACCATCACAATGATATCCGCGTCCGCCTGCTTGGAAATTGCATGCTGCAACACGGTCTTCCCCGCCCCGAAAGGCCCCGGAATAAACCCGGTACCCCCTTCGGCCAACGGATTGAACGTATCGATCGGACGTACCCCGGTCTCCATCACCATGAACGGACGAGGCTTGTCCTTATAAGCCGTAACCGCTTCCTTCACCGGCCACCGCTGAATCATCGACACCTCACGATCCACCCCCTCGACGTCGGTTAAGACCGCCATCGTATCGGTAATCTTATAATGGCCCGCCGGTTTCACACTCTTGACGGTAAATACCCCTTTAAAC